>CAYXDZ010000046.1:1878-7228 GCA_964463815.1 uncultured Verrucomicrobiota bacterium
CACACCCTTCGCGAGCAGGCCGCCGCCTACCGGACCCGGCCGGCCAAAAAACGACTTTAACGAACCATGCCCAGCACACGCGACATCCGCCGACGCATCAAGTCGGTCAAGAACACCTCGCAGATCACGAAGGCGATGCAGATGGTCGCCGCGTCGAAGATGCGCAAGGCGCAGCAGTCCGCCATCGCCGGCCGGCCCTACGCCACGTTGATGAACGAGGTGCTCGCCGAAGTGACGGCCAGCGCGGGCGACTTTACGCATCCCTTGATGGAAGTGCGCGACGGACAGCGGCGCGCGATCATCGTGGTCAGCACTGACAAGGGGTTGTGCGGCGCGCTGAACAGCAACCTGCTGCGCGAAGCGGCCCGCTTTGACAAGGAGACGACGGTTTACCTCACCGCCGGGCGCAAGGCCTCGCAGTTCATCGCCCGCACCAAGCGCAAGCTGGCGGCGGAGTTCACCTACAAGGATGCGCCCCTGTTCAGCGAGGCCCGGGCCATCTCGAAGTTTGCCCAGGAACTGTTTCTCACCGGCGAAGTGGATCGCGTGGACGTGGTGTTCACGAACTTCATTTCGACGCTGAACCAGAAACCCGAAATCCGGCAGTTCCTCCCGTTGCGCGAAATCCGGGCCGTTGAATCCGGCGTGAACGGCGAAGGGGGTGGAGCCGAACTCCAGGCCGGCTCGGTGGAATTCAGCTTCGAGCCGAAGGCCGAATCGGTACTGGGCTCCCTGCTGCCCCATTACCTGAACTACCAGCTTTACCAGGTGTTGCTTGAGGCCAAGGCGTCCGAGCACAGCGCCCGCATGGTGGCCATGAAAAACGCCACGGACAACGCCAAGCAGATCATCAAGGATCTCACGCTCGAGTACAACAAACTGCGCCAGGCGAACATCACGCGCGAACTGCTCGAAATCACCACGGCCCAGATGGCCTTGGGTTGATCCACCGTTCCGCCACAATTGCAACGGGCACCGGCTCTTCCGGTGCCCGTTTTGTTTTCCGAATTCGGAAATCCCCTGTGTAACAGTCAGCGCTCCCTCACGGTGCCGCCGGGATCATCAGTTGGTAGAAGCGTTGACCGGCCGGAGCCGGCGAATCGGTCACGAGCGTGTCTTGGGCGTAGTAGGCGGCGGGCACCTCGGTGAGCTTCTGCCAAGTGCCGCCGCCGAAGGCGTCGCGATACTGGACTTCATACGTGACGCCGGCCTGGGCGCGGAAGCCGATCTGCGTGAGCCCAATCGTTCGAGTTACGCTGTCGAGCTGCAGGCGGCTGTCCGCCCGCGTCGGATCGGTGCCGGCCAGATATTCTTCCCGATCGGTTATGCCATTGCCGTCACTGTCGAGCTGCGGGGCCTCGGCAAAGAAGGGATTGCGACCGTAGGTGAGCTCCCACCAGTCCGGCAGGCCGTCGTTGTCGGAATCGAGCGGGTTCACATTGTTCGGCGTGCCCACGGTCGGCACCCCCGTGCGCCAGTTGACCGGATCGTTGGCGTAATCCCCGGCGGCAAAGCGCTGCAAAGAAGCTCCCGCACCCAGCCCGGTGGTGGGCCACGGTGCGATCCCCTGCCAGGAGACGTGCTCGACTGCGAGATAAGGCACGAGCCCGATGTCCGGGCCGGAGGTTTCCGGGTGGTCCGGCCGTTCCAGCCGCAAGGTTTCCCCGGCGGTCGCCAGCCGGCCGGAGAACGGGCCATAAACCATCACGCCGGTGGGCACTCCGTAATGTTCCGCAAAGGCCGCCAACTTCGCGGGATTCGTTGCCGGATTAAACCCCACCACGAGCACCCGTTCGTTGGCCGGCACGACCGCCCCCGCCGGGAACGTGAATTCCACGGCCTCGGTCAGTCGCCAGCGGTTGGCCGGATGGACGGGGTCGTAGAGGGGCACATCGCTGCCCGACCGGTTGATCAGTTCGATAAACTCACCGTCGCCGGGGGACAAATGCGGATGGCTCGGCGGCGCGGTCATGAACTCGCCAACCACCACCGGGCTGATCAGCGGATACGCATTGGCCGCGCCGGATCCCGCGCGGAATTGCGTGAGCGTCGTGGGGTTCGCCACGCCAAAAGTAGGCTGGGCCTGCGGCACGAAATCCACGCCCACACTGGTCACGTGACGGCCAAAACTGACGCCATTGGCCGAAGGGCCGAAGCTCACCTGCGCGCGGTAGCCGGTCAGGTTGCCCGCACCGTCAGCCTGCGACAGGTAAACCGAATCGCCCCGAGCGGAGTTCAAGGTGAACGGCACCAGCGTGCCCGCGCCACCGTTGAACTGGTATTCGTAGAACACCCGGTGACCATTCGCCGGGATGCTCGTGCCGGCGGGGATCTGAAACTTCTTCAAGTTCGCCGCACTGTCGCTCAGGAACCAGCCGCCGATGCTCACCACCGTCCCGGTCGGATTATGAAGCTCGATCGCATCCTCCAACGGCGGGTCGGTATGCGCGAGCACCTCATTCACCACGGCGTTGTCCAGCGGCAGGTAATTGCTGTCGCCCGGCGACACGCTCATGGTGAAGGTGACAAAGTTCGCCGCGCCATCGGGAAACCGGCCGGCGGAGGTGTCGGGCAGTTGCGGGCCGAAATCAACCGTATCCACCAAACTGAGGGCCGGGGTGTAGAGCAGCAGGTGCTCGCCGCCCGCCGCGAGGTTGAAGTTCACCTGGTCCGCGCCGTTCGCGGAATTCCCATCGGCGATGAGCAGCAGCCAGCCACCTCCGGCAATGAAACTGTTCGGTCCAAAGCGGAACTTGGTCTTGCCGGCAATGGACGGGTCATCGGTCAGATGACTGTCATCGAGCACGACGGGCGCGGTGCCCGTGTTGTGAAGCTCGATCCAGTCGTCGCCGCTGGATTGGCTGGCCTGCCACTCGTTGATGCGTAATCCACTGAGCGAACCAGTCGCCAGGTTGGCGCTGTTTAACAAGCCGGGGGTCGGCGTGGTTTTAAGCCGCCACGCCGTGGCGTCACGGCCGACGGCTACATCGGCGATCTGCGGGCCGAATACGACAGAGTCCACCAGTTGCCCCTGGGCGTTGAACAAATAAATCGCCTCGCCGCGACGGGAGAGTGAACGGCCGGTGTTCAGCTCCGCGACGATTGTGGTCGTCGCGGGCAGGTCGCTGTCGCACCACACCACCCGATGGCCGCCGGCGGGAATGGTCAGTCCGGCGGGAAATGACCACTGACCGGGAGTCGCGCTGCCGATGCTCAGGCTCATTCCCGTCAGATCGAACGGCACACCACCCGGGTTGCGCAACTCCAGCCAGTCCGCCGCACGGCCATTGGCCATCGTGACGACGCCGTTGTTCACCGCCATGAACTCGTTGAGCAACGGGCCGGTCCATTGCAGGAGATAATTGCTCGCACCGGGGCTGGCGCTGCTCGGAAAACTGAGGATGTTGGCCGCACCATCGGGCAGCCGGCCCTGGGCAACGCCCGTGCTTTGGCTCCCGTAACTGACCGCTTGCACCAGTTCTCCCGCGGCATCGTAAAGCTGAAGGACGCCGTTCGCCGGAGACAGGGCAAGCTCGATCACCTCCGCGCCCGCCGCCAGCGGATCAGCAAACCACCTGACAAATCCGCCCGGCGGCAGGAAGGAACGGCTCCGGGCGCGGTGCAACGCCTGACCATTCCCGAGGTGCAGCCCCGCCAGTGAGACCGGCAGCGTGGCGTGGGTGTTGTGCAACTCCAGCCAGGCCAGTTCACCGGGCAAAGGTTGGGTGAGCCATTCGTTGATCGCCAGGGCCGAGGCAGGAGCCAGGGCCGCCGCGCTGTTCGCCGCGCCCGGTGTCGGCGTGTTGAGCTGCCAGAAATCCGCCGCGCCGGTCAATCGCCCCAGCGTGAGGTCCGAGAGCTGATAACCAAAGCTCACCGCGTCCACGAGATTGGTGTTCGCATCGTAAAGTTGGACGGTTTCTCCGGTTCGCCCGAGCGCAAAGCCAGCATGCAGGCCGCTGGTGGTGACACTGTCGCACCAGACGATGAGATACCCGCCGACGGCGATCGTGGTGCCGGCGGGAAATACGAACTGCCGCGGATCGCCGTTGTCGGTGAGACTCCAGCCGGCCAGGTTGACCGGCGCCGCGCCGGCGTTATGCAGCTCCACCCAGTCGGGGAACGTGCCTTCGTGCGGAACGGCGTTCGTGTTGTCCGCCATCAGTTCGTTGATGCGGATGGCGGGAATCGCGGACGGCGGAACCAGCGATCCGGGATTACCACCAAGGGTCGCGCTGGTCCGCCAGGCGGAGGATTGATTCGGATCCGCCAAAGGATTCACCAGCACCAGCGAGAAGCCATCGCCATCGGCGGCCACCGGCCAGGTGCCGCCGTCGCTGTAGGTGACGGAAGTGACAACATTGCCGGCGGCATCGAGCAACGCGATGCGCTCACCGCTGTTCGACAACATGCCGCCGAAATAGCCCGTCACCGCGAGCCCCGGATACCGCGCGGCGAACAGCGCGGGGTTATCATCCGAGGCCAATACGATGGTCGCACCACCCGGGATGCTGGTGCCACTCGGAAAGCTGAAGTTGATTCCTTGAAACGAAAATCCCGCCACGTTCACCGGCGCGAAACCGTAGTTGTGCAGCTCCAGAAATTCGTAGGCGTCGCCACCCACCGGGTTGTACATCAGCTCGGTGATGCGCAGGGGAAGGCCCAACTGGTTCGGCGTGAACGTGGCCTCGGTCAATGCGGACCATTCCCCGCTGTCAAGCGAACGCGCCTTCACGGTGACCGGCTGGTTGAGGGCAAACGGAGCGGTGTAGGTGTGCGCGAGGGGCGAAACTTCCCCGGCCACGATCGTGCGGGCGGTCAGTTCGGCATTGCACAAAAAGTCCGAGCTGCTGAGCGCGACGTTCAAGGCGTGAATGGCGAGCAGGTTCGCGCCGGGTTGGAGCAGACCGAGATGCTGCGTGATGTTGAAAGACTGGAAGTTCACCGCTGAACTGTCGGGGTTGCCGGCGGTGGCGAGGGAATCCCAGGCGCGCGTGCCGGGAGCATTCACAGCCAGCACTTCGACCCCGTTCAGGTAGGCCACAAAGCCGTCGTCGAACTGGACGTTCAGCGAGAGTTGATTGAGCTCGGCCAGATTGATCCCGGAAATGTTGAAGGGAATTCGCAGGTAAGCGGTGCCGTTCACGCCCAGCATCTGTGACTGGAGGTCCAGATCGAAGTGCGGAACGTAGGTCGCGTCGATGTCATAGCCAATACCCGAGGTCGCGGTCGGCCACGCGGCGTCGTTGAAGGGTTCGCTCCCGCCCTTCCATTGATCGCCCAACGCGCTGCCGCCATTGGCCCCGCTGGGCACGAGCGCGCGTTTGGGAGCGGTGCGGATCACGAGGGG
>CAYXDZ010000046.1:7328-14146 GCA_964463815.1 uncultured Verrucomicrobiota bacterium
AGCACCCCGGCCATCTGATTGCGCAAATCCCAGTAGCGAGCGGCAATACGGGCATCCGTCAGCGCGCCACCGTTGAAGAGATGCCGCTGCACCCGGTCGGCGAAGCGCATCCGAAATTCCGGGCTGGCGAGCAGCGACTGGAACAGTCGGGCGATCTCCGACGATCCGGCCAGATCGGTGGTGAGATTGTTGATGTCCACATTCCGCCCGAAGTTGCCCATCGCCCACTCCGCATCCCAGACGATGAACGTGAATTTTCCTCCGGGCACGCGCGGACGGGCGGCGCGCCAGTTGTTGTGCGGCCAGTCGCCGGTGCCGGCATAGACATTGACCAGCAGGTAGTCGATGAAGTTGTCCAGATCAAGCACCGCGCCGGCCGCCGCGTACGCGCCCGCCACGGCCATGTCCTGACCGTTGATCAAGGCCAGCATCTCATTCCACTTCACGCTGTCGCCTTCACGCACCTCGCCGAATTGCGCCATCAAATCCCAGTCGTTGGTGCCCCCGTACCAGGAGCGCAGGAAGTCCGCGTCGATGCGCTCGGTGGGGTTGTAGTAGCCCTTATACTCGCCATTGAGGAACAGGTTGGCGATGGTGCCGTGGCTCGCGACCTGCCCCATGTCCCCGTGCAAACGGCGCACCAGCTCATCCACGATGAACGGGTTGGAATGATCATTCATGCCCGCCCGCAGGGAGACGCGCTCAAACACATCAAACGGCACGTCCGGGAAAAACGGATACTTCAACCGGCTCTGGCCATAATCACCCCGGAAATACAGCCGGAAGGAATATTTGCTGAACGGCAGGGAGCCGAGCGGATCATAGCGGTCGCGGATATAACCGCCACCCTGCACGCGCAGGCCGGCATCCAGGGCAAAACCACCGTTGTCTTCCGGACGGATCAACTCCGCCGACACGGGTCGTTCCCAGGCGAGACCACGATTCACGGTGTTGCGTGGATTGGTTTCCATGATGCCGGTCGTGCCCCAGAGGTTTTCCGTGGCGGTGACGAGGGACAACACCGGCAACGACCGGATGGCCTCACTGGCATTCAACAAATATGTGTGCGTGAGCGTGACCGAAGGCAGCTTGCCCGGCGAAAACGCCGCCGCCCGCAGCGTGGTGGTGGTGCTGATGGGAATGGGGCCGGTGTAAACCGTGCCCGTGGTGGCGGTGGGTTCACTCCCATTCACCGTATAACGGATCGTGGCTCCCGCCTCGGCACCGAGGTGCAGGTTCAACGGTTGATCGTAAAAACCGCGGCCGGCGGAAAAGGTTGGCCCCGCGGTGATGCCGTTGATCGTGCTCTCCCCGTTGGCCGAACCGGGGGTCGGCGTCGCGAAGTAACGCCACTCGCCCGATGTGTCTCGACCGAACGAGTGATCACCCCGTTGCTCCGGGTACTCCGGCGAGAACACATCCACTCCGACGCGGGGGAGCTCGTGGTTGAAGAGGCCGAGAAATTCACCGGACCGACCGAGCTGGAAATTCGCGTGCAACTGCCCGGCCGGATCACGGCGGTCCTTGGCCGAGGCGAAGATCAGCAGATACCCGCCGGGCGGGAGGGTCACCTCCGGCAGCGGCCATTGACCCGGCTGGCGCTCATCATCGGACAGCGCCCAGCCGGCGAGGTTGGCCGGGGTGGCGCTCCGATTATGCAACTCGATCCAGTCAGCGCGTTCGCCGTCTTCATCCGTGAGTCCGGAGACGTTCGAGGCGAGGAACTCGTTGATCACCACGTCGGGCAGTTGCGCGGCGGGATTCAAATTCACCTGCCAGCTTCCGCCGGCAAACGGATTCACCGCCTGTGAAAGGTCCGTGATGCCGTGACCCGCCGCCCAGGAGAGGTTCACCAGGCCCGGGGCGGGACTGGCGAAGTTGAAGCGATAAGGCCCGGCTCCGGAACCTGTCAATCCGCCGGCCGCCACGCCGTTGATCCGCAAGTCCGCCGCGTCCACGCCGATGACCGGTTCACTGAAGAAAACTTCCACCTGGGTGAGCTGCCGCACCACGCTACCGGGTGGCGGCGTCAAGGTCGCAACCGTCGGCGGCACCGTCTCGGGCGTGACGGTCAACGTGACGGTGACGGTGTTCGTATCGCCCAGCGGGTTGCTGATGAAACAACGGAACAACGCGCCGTCATCATCCAGGCTGACGGAGTCGATGATCAGGTTGGGAAAAATCTGGCCGATCATGTCCTGTCCGTCACGTTGCCAGCGGAAGTTCAACGGCTCCGCCCCCGTGGCAATCAGGCGAAACTCCGCGCGCATTCCCTCGGGCACGGCCAGGTCCTCCGGTTGCTGGACGATTTCCGGCGGGTCCATCGAGATGAGAAACGGCGAGAGTCGATTGCCGGGGATCGGCCCTTCAAACGCGCCGCCGGGAATCTGCCAGGCGACGGCCACATGGTCACCGCCACCCCCTTCCTTTTGCAGCGTCTCAATGTAATACTTGCGCCCGGCTTCAAGGTAAACCGGGGCGGAGATGTTTTCTCCGTTGGGTCGCCGCTCGGTTCCAAACCAGTCCCGGGAGCCGTTCCACTGTGGTTCGGTGGCGATCAACTGCTTCGTGGCAGGATACTCATCCGTGCTCAGGAAAAGCTGCCCTTGATCATCGCTGGCCAGATAGAAAATATAATCGCCGGTGACCGGTGGGTGAACATACCCACGGATCCGTGAGCCGTAGAATTCCGCCCAGTTGACCGGCCCCTCGAACAGCGTGGGGAAATCCACACCCGACGGACTGTTCGGATAATTCGGTGAAGTGGTCAGGTTGGCCACGGTACCGCCGTCGAGGTTCAACCAATACTCGCGGCGAACACTCTGGGCACCGACCGGGCAGAGCGTGCCGAGGATCAGGGCACCGAGCAGGAAGGAGAGGATGGGGGTCTTCAAAACGTCTTGGCTCAAGGCTGGTGGTGTGCGAGCGAAGGTAGCATTTGTTGTGCAATTCACCAGAGCGGAATGCGCCGCCGGAAGGGCCGGCAAATTTTCAAGCCGGGCCTTTTTTTCTTTGTCAGAGACGGTCGTTTAGTGCTTCTCTTTCCCTTTAATCCCCGGGCCAGCCCCGGGGCTGTTTATTTTGTGACCCGAAGCTTCGTTCGTGGAATTACCATGAAGCACCTGCTCAGTCTGGAAACCATGACGCGCGAGGACATGGAACTCGTGCTGCAAACCGCCGCCAGTTTCAAAGCCCGGCGCGGCCAGGACGACCGCCAACCGCTCGCCGGCCAGACGTGGGCGCTCATCTTTTCCAAGTCCTCCACGCGCACCCGGGTGTCCTTCGAAGTCGGCATCCACGAACTCGGCGGTCGCCCGCTGTTTCTCAACGCGAACGACATCCAGCTTGGCCGGGGCGAGCCCATCAAGGATACCGCGCGGGTGCTGGGCCGGATGGTACACGGCGCGGTCATCCGCACGTTCGCGCAGAGTGACGTCGCGGATTTTGCGAAGTATTCCGGCATCCCGACCGTGAACGCGTTGACGGATGAAGAGCATCCCTGCCAGATCCTGACAGACATCTTCACCTATCAGGAGCTGCGCGGCTCCATCGCGGGCAAGGTGGTCACGTTCGTGGGTGACGGTGCTTGCAATGTGCCGCAGTCCTGGATCTTCGCGGCGGCCAAGCTCGGCTTTGAACTGCGCATCGCCGCACCGAGGGCGTTCCAACCCGAGGCACACGTGCTGCAACGCGCGGGGGGCAAGATAATCTGCACCGAAGATGTGCGCGCGGCGGCCGAGGGTGCCGACCTGCTGTACACCGATGTCTGGGTTTCGATGGGCAAGGAAGCGGAATCGGCGGATCGTCTGAAAGCTCTGGCCGGTTATCAGATTGATTCCGCTCTCGTGAAGCTCGCCCGGCCGGACGCGCTCGTGATGCACTGCCTGCCGGCGTATCGCGACAAGGAGATCAGCGAGGAGGTCTTCGAGGCCCACGCGGACACCATCTTCACCGAGGCGGAAAACCGGCTGCACACGCAGAAGGCGATTCTCAACTGGATGGTGAGTTGAGCCGGGGGGCGTGATTCGTAATCCGTAATTCGTGAACGAGGCAGGGGGACGCCTCCTACCGTCACGGACTGGGAACCGTGTTCGGAGCGGCTCCCATGCTCGCGTGCTGGCGCAGATATTTCAGGGCGACCTGCAAGTCCTTCGGCCACGGCGACTCGATGATCACCGGCTGACCGGTGACCGGATGCGGGATCTCCAGGCGCTCGGCATGCAACGCCACCGACCCAATCAGCGGCCGCTCGACCCGGCCCGGCTTGAGCCGGTAATTGGGTTTGAAGGACGAGAGAAACAACGGTTTGCCGAGATAGAGTTCGTCGCCAACGATGGGCAGATGGCGGTAGCGAAGATGCACCCGGATTTGGTGCGTGCGACCCGTCAACGGCCGGCTGCGCAGGAGGGTGTAGCCACGGAAATTCTCCAACACCTCGAACTGGGTCCGCGACTTCTTGCCCTCGTGATGATCCACCTGCATCCGGCCGGTGTGGCGCGGGTGCGGGGCGATCGGTGCGTCCACTTCAAATTGTGGCTCGGGGGGATTGCCTTGCACCAGTGCGACGTAGTGTTTGATGGGCTGCCCGGAGCCGAACATGCTCGCCACCTTGATCAGTGAGGGCTTGTCCTTGGCGAGCAGCAGGATGCCGCTGGTTTCAAAATCGAGGCGGTGCGCGTTGGCCAGATAGGTCAAGCCCCGTGCGGCCGCCCACGGCTTGGCGTCGCGAATGCCCGCGTGCAGCAGGCGCATCAGGTTCGGGCGGTTGGGATCGTAGCGATCCGGCGAGGTCAACATCCGGGCCGGTTTCTCGATCGCGAGCAGATGCTCGTCTTCGAAAGCGACGGCAATCTCCCAGAACTCACGCGTGGCCGGTGAGGAGAGCTTGATGGGGGGCGGAATCACGCGGCGGGCGGTGGACCGCTATTGGGTGGGATTGCGGAGGACGTTTTGAATCCCGCCAATCTCCATCTGCCGGGTGAGCCAACTGTTCAGCACTTCGGACTCCCGGGCCTGGCGCATGGACGAGCGATATTCCGCCAGACCGGTGGCCATGTCCTCGGCGGTGGGCTCGGACCGGGTGCCTGTGCGTACGATGAGCAGGCCGTCGGCGGCAAACTGCGCCCGGCTCACGCTGTTGGTCTCCATGTTGTTGGCAATCGACGTGATCTGGCGGATGTCCACCGGCAAATTGAAACCGGGAACCGTGGTTGTCCGCAGCGTCAAAGCGGGAATCTTGGCCGTCTGGAACCCGGACAACTCCGCCAGTGCCGTGAACGACTGGCCGCTGGCGACCGCATTCGTCGCCGCGGCATAAAATTGATCAGCCGCCTCCAGGGCAAGCGTGCGGGCCTGGTCGGTGCGGTATTCCTTCTCCACCCGTTCCTTCACTTCTTCAAACGGCTGCGGGGCACCGGCAATCCGCTGGTGAAACGCCAGCGCGTAATAGCCGTCAGCGGCCGACACGGCGGTGGAGAACGGCTCTTCCGCGGTGAGCTCGAAAGCGGCGTCCACAAACTCCGGGCCGGCGGCCAGTCCTTCCGGACGTTCGTCGCGCGAGAAAGGATTGGTCGTCTTCGACTCAAGGCCGATGGCCTGGGCGCTGGCCGCCAGCACCTCGGCGGCCCGGGCGGCACCGCCTTCAAACGGGCTCTCGTAATAGGAGTTGATGAAGTCGTAGGCCTTGCGCTTGGCGAGCTGGAACGCCTCTTGATCGATCATCTCCTGACGGATGCGGCCCTTGGCTTCCTCCATCGTGAGACCGGGATAGTAGTTGGTCCCGCGCTGTTCGTAAGTCTGGGTCAACAAGTCATCCAAGTTCCCCCCGCCCGTGACGGTGGCTTCCGCCGCCGCTTCCTGGTCTGCTGAAGCGAAGCGCACATAGTGGACTTGCACCCGGTCCGGCGAGCGATAGGCCGCCACACGATTGCTGTAAAACTTGGTGACCTCCGCCGGGTCCAGCGTGACCTTGGCGAGGTAGTTGGAGTTGGCCACGTAGGCCACTTCGACTTCGAGCCGCTGGTTGTCACGCCGGTAGGCCGCCTCAATTTCCTGGGGAGTGATCAACGCGGCGGCGGTGCCGATGGTTTCAAGCAGCAGCTCGAAGCCCGCCTGGTTCCGCGCAAACCGCTGCAAGTCATCCGCCGACAAACCCGCGGGTTTGATGAATTGATCGGCCACCTGGAGGAAGGTCATTCCGGAAAAAGGGCCGCCATCCCGCATGATGCGGTCGCGAATCCACGCGGCCGCCGCCTCCGGGCCGACGGCGATGCCGTATTGCTCGAGTTTGATCTGCAAGAGCAGCCGTTCAAGGGCGCGTTGGGTCGCCTCCTCATTTGACTCCGGCCGGCGGGCCAGACCCAGCAGGGCGCTGACCTGAACCTCGCGGCCGGCGGCGTTGAGCTGGTCGCGGGAAAATGTCCGGCCCTCCAAAGTCAGGTTCATTTTGGGCCGGCCGACGCCATCCAGCGAGACGTTCGGCGAGAAAAACACGACGAACGAAATGATGATCACCACGATGATGACCAGCCAGAGCCACTTTGAATGCTTTCGAATGGTGCCAAACATATAAGGAAACAGACCGGTTTAAGAGGGCGGAACCTAACCGCCGCCTCAAAGACGGGTCAAACGCAAAAAGGGGTGTCCCGCGCTTCCCTCGCTTGAGCCCTCGGATTTGCCTGCATTTGGCCGGTTGGCGACAAACAGCCCAAAAACAAAACCCGGCCAGAACTTCCGGCTTCGTCTTCGAACCTGGGGGACTCGCCGTGAAGAAAGAAATGGTCGGGGCGGCGAGATTCGAACTCGCGACCTTCTGAACC
>CAYXDZ010000047.1:0-14142 GCA_964463815.1 uncultured Verrucomicrobiota bacterium
CTCACGAAACGACGATTCACCATGGCCAAACCAAAGGTGTGCCCTTTTCCAAGCGTTGGAGGTGGGAAAACCCGAGTGGAGACCAGCCAAAAGGATGGCCAGCCGGGTTGTTGCGGCGTAGAAAGTTCGGTGTGCAAGAGCCCGCATTCAACGCGCGCGAACCGGCCGGCGACGGCAGTCGGTTTGCCACGACGCATTGGAGCGTGGTGCTGGCGGCGGCGGACCCGGTTTCACCCCGGTCGCGGGCGGCGTTTGGCGCGCTGTATCAAGCCTACTGCCAGCCGCTTTACGGCTTCGTCCGGCGGCGCGGTCATCCGCCGGCTGACGCGCAGGATCTCTTGCATGATTTTTTTCACGCGCTGATCGAGAAGAACTCCCTCCAGTCCGTCGTCCGCGAGCGGGGCCGCTTCCGGGCCTTTCTGCTCGGCGCGCTCCGGCATTTCCTCGCCAACGACTGGCACCGGAAACAGCGCGCCAAGCGGGGCGGCGCGACGACCATCCTCTCGCTTGACCAGATGCTGGCGGGCGCGGAACAGCGGTTGCAAGTGGCGGCCACGAACGGTCCGGATGCAGAGGTGCTGTTCGACCGCGAATGGGCGCGGGCACTGCTCGCCCGCGTCATGCAGACGCTGCGCCGGGAATGGGAGGGTGAAGGTCGGGCGGAGCAGTTTGCGGCCTTGCGCGTGTTTCTTACGCGGCCCGGCGATGCGGCGGGTTATCAGGCGGCGGGCCATTCGCTCGGCCACGCCGCGGGCGCGGTGAAGGTGGCGGTGCATCGCTTGCGCCAGCGGTTTCGGGAAGTGCTCCACCGCGAAGTTGCCGGCACCGTGGGCCCGGCCGGCGATGTCGGGGACGAGTTGCGCCATCTCGTCAACGTGCTGCGGCAGGAACTCTAACGAGGCGCGGCGCCTGCGGAAAAGCGGCACTCCTGTCGCCGCCTTTGCGCATTGGGCGACAAGCGTGTCGCCTTTCCGGCCGGTGGCTGTAACCGGCCGGCAGAAAAATGTCATGTCATGGGAAATCCCGTGCCGACAACCGACCAGTCCCATTGCGACACCTGCGGCCGCGCGCTGAACACCGGCGGGGTCGAGGGGTTGTGCGAACTGTGTCTGCTGGAGTCCGGCCTGCGGGGTTACGACGAGGAAGCCGGAGGGGCGGCCGTCCGCGACCGCTGGCGAACCATCGGGGACTACGAACTCACCGTCGAGATTGCGCGCGGCGGCATGGGCGTCGTTTATCGCGCCCGACAGGCCAGCCTCGATCGCGAGGTCGCGCTCAAGATGATCCTCGTCGGCCACTGGGCGAGCGCCGCGCAGGTGGAACGCTTCCGCCTCGAAGCCCGCGCCACCGCCCGGCTCGATCATCCCCACATCGTGCCGATCCTCGAACTCGGCGAGCATGAGGGCTGGCATTACTTCACGATGAAGCTCATCGACGGCGAGGATCTCGCCCGGCAGATGAGCGCGGGCAGATGGCCCGCCCGATCGCGCGCCGACCAGGAACGCATCGCGCGATTGATCGAACACGTGGCGGACGCGGTTCACTTCGCGCATCAACGCGGCATTCTCCATCGCGACCTCAAGCCGACAAACATTCTCGTCAATCAAACCGGCCTGCCGTTCGTCACCGACTTCGGCCTCGCCAAGTTGATTGAGGAGACGAGCGACGTGACGCACAGTTCGGCGGTGCTTGGCACCCCGGCCTACATGTCACCCGAGCAGGCCGCCGGGCGCACCGCGGACATCACCGTGGCCGCGGACATCTACAGTCTGGGCGCGGTGCTTTACGAACTGCTCTCTGGCCGGCCGCCCCACCGCGCCGACACGCCCTTGGAAACCATCCGGCGCGTCGTCGAATCCGGGATCATTCCGGTGCATCAGTTGAACCCGCTGGTGGACGCGGATCTCGCCGTCATTTGCGGCCAGTGCCTGCGCCGTGAACCGGGCGACCGCTATGCGTCGGCCCGGGCCCTCGCCGACGACCTGGGCCGCTGGTTGCGCAGCGAACCGATCCACGCCCGCGAGGTGACGCCCATTGAAAAGCTCGCCTACTGGACGCGCCGCAATCCCCTGGCGGCCGGTTTGAGCGGGGGCTTGTTGCTGTTGATGCTGCTGACGGCGGTGATTTCCTCCACGCTTGCGGTGCAGATGCGCGAGGCGCGCGATGAAGCGCGCTTGAACGCCGATGAAAACCGTCGCCGCCTCGCCAGCCTGCTGACCGACACCGGGCTCCAGGTGGCCGCGGCCGGCGACCCCGTGGCGAGCCTGCCGTGGTTGGTGGCCGCGTTGCGGGTGGACGCAGGCGACGCTGCGCGTGAACGGCCCCATCGCCTCCGTCTTGCGTCCGTGTTGAACGAACTCCCGGAACTGCACGCGCTCTGGTTTCACGATGGCCTCATCCAGCACGCCGCCTTCAGCCGGGACGGGGCAAGGGTG
The DNA here is from genome assembly GCA_964463815.1 of uncultured Verrucomicrobiota bacterium. Classification (GTDB taxonomy): domain Bacteria; phylum Verrucomicrobiota; class Verrucomicrobiia; order Limisphaerales; family RI-55; genus RI-55. The sequence continues at coordinate 2,436 of CAYXDZ010000047.1, forward strand.
GCCACGGCGAGTTACGACGGCACGGTGCGGGTTTGGGGCTTGGCGGATGGGCGGGAACTTGGACCGCCGCGCTGGCACACGAACCAACTGCCGGGAATCGACCTGCTGTTTCACGTGGGTTTCAGTCCGGACGGCCTGCGCGTCGTGAGCGCCGGCAATCATAACGCGCGGATGTGGGAAGTGGACTCCGGCCGGTTCATCGGCCGGCCGCTGGCGCACACGAACGAAGTGCGCTTCGCGCGGTTCAGCCCGGACGGAACGCGCGTGTTGACGGCCAGCACGGATCGCACGGCCCGCGTCTGGAGCGCCGCGACCGGCGAACCGGTCACCGGGCCCTTGCGTCATGAACTGGGGGTGCTGACCGCTGCGTGGAGTCCGGACGGCCGGTTCGTGGCCAGCGGTGGCCGGGATCGTGTCGCAAAAATATGGGAAGCCGCGACCGGCCGACTCGTCGCCACGACGGCCCTTCACGAGGGCGAGATTGCGCACCTTGAATTCAGTCCGGACGGCGAGCATCTCGTCAGCGCCAGCCGTTCACCCGAAGTCCAGGTCTGGCGTGTGGCGGATGCCGGGCTGGTGGCGAGCCTTGCCCCCGGCGGTAACGTCCGGCAGGCCAGCTTCAGTCCGGATGGTGGTGCTTTGGTGATCGGGAGTGCCGGCGGCCGGGCGGTCATCTGGGACTGGCGTTCCGCCCGTGAAGAAAGGGTGCTGCCAACGACCGGCGGGGTGGTGTGGACCGGTTGGTCGGCAGATGGCCGGAGGGTTTTGACCGCCACGGCCAGCCGCCTTCAGGTCTGGGACGCCGGGACGGGACGGGCGCTGACCGCGCCACTGCCGCACACGCAGACCATCACGCACGCGGAACTCAGCGCGGACGGTCGGTTCGCGCTTGGCACCGGCCTGGACGGCACCGTGCGCGTGTGGAATCTGTCGAGACTGGCCCCGGCCGCACCGGAGGTTTCGCCGTTGCACCGCACTTTTGGTCCCGACGGCCGTTACGCCGTGGTGCGGCGGAACGGCGCGCTGCCCGCGTTGTGGGACTTGCACGAGCAACGCGAACTGGTGCCGGAACTGCCGTCCGCGATCACGAATGCGTATGCGTTCGACTTCGATCAAGCCGCCCGGAGGCTCGCGCTTTATCACGACGGAGCGGTCTCGATCCATGAGCGTGTCGCCCAAGCCAGCGCCGGCGATAGGTCCGCGCCGTTTCGCGAGGTCGCGACGTGGAGCGGTCCCGAGCGTTGCAGCCTGCGGCTCAGTCCGGACGGCCGCGTGGTCGCGCTCTTTGGCCCGCCGGAGGTCCGCGTTTTTGACGCGTTGACCGGTGCCGGCATCGGTGAACCGCTCCGGCACCGCTCGCAGATTCGCCATGTCGCCTTCAGCCCGGACCAGCGTCGCATCCTCAGTGTCAGTGACGACAGCACGGCGCGCGTGTGGGAAGTGGCCACCGGCCGGCCGCTCGGAGGCGCGCTGGCGCATGAGGATGTCGTGGTGTTCGGCACCTTCAGCCCGGACGGCCGGCTGATCGTAACGACCGGCTACGACGGCACCGCGAGGCTTTGGGACGCGGACAGCGGACGGGCGCTGCTGCCGCCGCTCCGCCACACCGGACTGGTTCACGCGGCCATGTTCAGCGCGGATCAACGGCGGCTCGCCACCTTTTCGGCCGGCAACGAGGTGCGCGTGTGGCGGCTCGAGGACGGCCGGCCGATGACGCCGCCGTTGCCGCACGCCGCGGGCATTCATTACGCTGCCTTTCTGGAAAACGACGGCCCGCTGCTCACTGTCACGGACGAGTTGCGCTTTCAGCTTTGGGAACTTCCCGCCGGTCACCCGTTGCTGGTGACCCCGCGGGCCATGAATCCCGCCCTGGTGGGTTCGGGAATCGGAGAACCCTGGTGGCACCGGCTGGCGGTGGATGAAAGGCCCCTGCCGGAACTCGAGCGCGAGTCGCGGTTGCTCACCGGCCGGGTGGTCACGGGTGATGGCGGGGCGATCCCCGTGGACCCCGGGGCCCTGCGCCGGGCCTGGGAGGAAACGCGCCGCGAACCGCCGGTGAGCCGGTGAGGAGGTTTCGGGCGCGGCGATGGAAATTTTCTGTAACCGTGCCGGCCAAATGTTTCAGGGGGAAGCAGGGGCGGGGTGGTTCCGCCCAAACCAGCCACGAAACGCTCATGCCAACCTTGCCTTTCTTTTTCATCCGTCCCGGTCGCGTCATTCTCCTCGTCCTGACCGGACTGTGCATCGCGGTGTTCCCGGCCCCGGCGCAGTTCGAGCCGCCCGAGCCGCCCCCGACCTGGATTCGCCGCGATCCGGTCAACGTCAACCTGAACGGCGTCGCGCACGGGCTCAACCGCTTCCTCGCGGTGGGCGACTTCGGCTACTGGTTCACCTCGCCGAATGGCCAGACCTGGACCACTCGCGCCCCGATCACCGACGGAAACCTGGAAGCCGTCCACTTCGCGCATGGCCGTTTCGTGGCGGTGGGCGACGGGATTTACACCTCGAACAACGGCGTGAGCTGGGAGAAGGCCGCGCTGGCCTACTCGCGATTGTTCCTCAGCGATGTCGCGGCGGATGACGCCGGTAACTGGTTTGCGGTCGGTCGGGTCATCGAGGCCAACGGCAGCTTCGGCACGGGCATCACCTTCACCAGTCCGGATGGCGTCAACTGGACGCGCGCGTCGCTGCTGGGCGCGCCGGCGAAGATCACCTTCGGTGCCGGTCAATGGTTTGGCGCCGGCACGGCGGGAAGCGAAGGTCAGGAGATCGGTGGGCAACTCCTGCAGTGGCAGGACATCAACAGCGATCCGGGGAGTCCGGCGGAATGGGCCTGGAGTCCGTTCTTTCTGGACGATTTTGAACAGCCCCAGCCCCAAGGCGCGCTGATCCGCTTCCTGAACGGACGCTTTGTATTGGCGGGCAAAAATTCTGAAGACGACCCGAGCGGTGCGCATCACGTGTTCACGTCCACGGACGGCATCAATTGGCCGAAAGGCACGGTCAGCAACCAAGGTCTTCCGGAAAACGGGTCGAACCAGCCGCGCTTCAGTTGGATGCGGGATCTCGTTTATGGCGGCGGGATCTACTTGGGCATTGCCGCCGGCGGCCAGTCCTTCACCAGCGATTCCTGGTCCCGCGCGGATGTGATGACCTCCGTGGACGGCCAGAACTGGGCGTTCCTCGACTACCGCACCTCCCTGAGCACGGCCACCGGCGGCCAGGCGCTCACGGACATCACTCACGCGAACGGCCAGTTCGTCGCCGTGGGTTATCGGGACACGAGCCCGCTGCGAAACATTGTCGTCACCACGCCTGACGGTGAAGTTTGGACCTCCCGAAGTTTCAATCCCCGCGCCTTCCAAAGATCCGCCAGCGAGTACGCCGTGGCGCTGGCCGGCGGCGACGGAAAGGTGATGGCCGTCACGCAATACGGCGGCGCGGCCGTGTCCGAGGATCATGGAGTGACCTGGAGCTACGCCGAGGTGACCGCGGGCAACCTGGGGCTTGAGGCAATCGCCTTCGGGGGCGGCCGGTGGGTGGCCGTCGGCTCGGGTGGATGGGCCTACCGATCCTCGGACGGATTCTCGTGGAACTCGGTCCAGGTGCCGGATGCGTTCTTCCTGGGTGACCTTATCCACGACGGCACCCGTTTTGTCGCGGCCGGCCAGTATCGCAACACGGGCAACACGGTGTTTCGGGGGATCGTCGCGCGCTCCACCGACGGTGCGTCGTGGACCACGGTGCAAATCGACGGCACCTCCCGCATCGACGAACTGTCGTACGGAAACGGGGTTTACGTGGGAGTGGGCGGACTGCTGGTGACGGTATCGCCGGACGTGATCAACTGGACCGTGGTTAACGGCGCGCCACCGCTGACCAAAATTGCTTTCGGTGGCGGCCGCTTCCTCGGCGTGTCGGGCGACTCAGGTCAACCGCAATTCCACACCTCGGTGAACGGCACGGAATGGACGCTGATCGAAACAGCGGACGAGTTCTTCTTCACACCCTTCTTCGGGGTGGAGTCGTTGGCCCATGTGAACGGACGCTTTGTGCTAGGCAGCACCGACATGGGGGTGCTCTTCCTCGATGAGAACGACCGTTGGGTTCGTGGTGGTGGTCCCGACCGGGCCGTCGTGGCTTTCAGTGAAGACACCTATATCGCGGCGGCGCAGATTTTCGGTTCGCTCTGGACCTACACGCCGCCCGAACCCGAGCCGCCGCTCGAACCGCCCGTGCTGACCTGGCAGCGCAACGGCGACCAGTTGCGGCTGCTGTTCCCCGCGCGCCTCGAACACCGCTACTGGCTCTGGCAACGCACCGGGCTGGGCGCGGGCTCTCAATGGTTCCAGGATCTGACGTTCGTGGCGAATTCCGAGGAAGGGAGCTTTGAGGTGCAGATTGCGCCGTGGGACATCGAGCCGCGGCTCTTCCAGATCAGCGTCGAACCGCCGGGCAGCAGCTTTTGAGGGGACCGCCCATGAAACGAAGACTTGTCACCGGCGGTGCGTGCTGCCTGCTCGCCCTGTTCGCGGTCTGGCCGCTGCCGGCCGCGGACCGGGTGTTCGAGGACGCGGACTTCGCGCCGGAGAACTGGACCTTCCACGTGCTGCCCACCGGCTGGGGCGGCAGCGCGACCAATTTCCATCGGCCCACCGACGGCTGGCTCGGTTCGCACCTGGAGACGCGCATCACTGTCAACGCGCCTTCGTCGAACGTGGGTTCGGTTGTTCACACGGTCACCCTCAATGAACAGGCGCGGCATGATCCATCCGTCGAAGGGGAGATTTTTGCCGTCAACTACTCGGAGCAGGCACGGGTGTTTCTGCTGCAGTTCCCCGACCAGTTGCGGCCGAATGGTTGGCAGCGCGTAGGGGCCGCTCTGCGGCAAAATGGTCTCCTGTTCAGCGCACCCGAGCCACGGTTGATCATCGAATTCACCAACTGGATGGAGATGGCGCAGAACAATCTGAGAGCGGAGGACTTCGTTCAAGTGACCGGTGGAGGCGCCAGGCCGGACTTCACCACGAACGGAACGGAGATCGTATTCGGATTTTACCGGGGCAATAGCACGCCGGCTGGCTCTTATCCTAACTCCACGCCGGGTGACCACGCGTTCACGGAAGTCGGCGGCCTGGACAACTGGCGGGTGGAGCTGCTGCTCACCGACCCCGGCGTCACCAACAAGTTGCCCCGCGCGGGCCGGCGCGTGGAAACGTACGCACTGAACCGGGAGCATGTCGCCCGAGGTGTCCCCGACCGCGAGGTGCGCGAGGAAAAGTTCGAGCCGGCACCCGTTTCCGATGTCACCCAGTACCTGACTTCCGCGACGAACGTACAGGGATTCGTCAACGCCCCGGACTTCATCGCCGCCAATGCCGACGCCCGCATTGGTGTTCTCGCCGGCGTGCGCGCCCGCGCCCAGGGCGGCATCATGATCGACAATCTCCAGCCCCGCCTGCGGTTGGCCCGGGCCACCACGCGCGACATCCGGCAGTTCGTCGCCACCGCGCCGCCCGGCACCACCGAGGCGCAAATCGATTTGTGGATGATCGGCGACGGGTTCTTCGATTTCTCCCCGGCGATCAACAATCCCTGGGAACCCTACTACGACCAGCTCTCGGCCACGGCCGAGCAGACGGTGGTTTTGCATCGTGAGTCGCAGACCCGGACGATCATGCGCGGGGCTGCGCGCGTCCATCGCGTGCCGGGCAACCCCGCCATTCGCATCACCGCCGAGGAGGCGTGGCAGGGATACGTCACTTTCCAGCCCGCCGGTAATCTTGCCTACAACCGCCCCACGCTCGACTACTCCGAGGTGCGGTCGAACCTCGCCACCGTCCCGGTCGGCGAGGCATTCGCGCTGGAGTTCCGCCTCCAAGCGGAAGCCCGTGCCGGCGACGAAGCCGCGGACTGGTGGGTGGTCGCCGATTTTTACAACACGGCGGGATATACGGTACAAAGCTCCACCCCGGGTGTGCAGATCGTCGAGATCACGCCCCTTGCTCCACCGCGTCCGCTCCTGGGACTCCGCCGCCTTCCCGGTGGTTTTCAAATCTACACGGCGGACGATCCGGGCGGAGACGAGTTCGTGATTGAATTCTCGGAAAACCTCTCCGGCTGGGATGAACTTGGTGTGCTCATGCCGGCCAGTAACGAATGGCGGCTCGACGACCCGCCCACAACACCGCCCGGCATGCGGTTTTACCGCGCAATTCGGCGGCAGCTTGCGGAACCATAGCGGGACCCTGGTGACGCCGGGGCTTTCTTGTTGAGTCATGCGAAGGAAGTTCAAGGGCTGAACCATTGAATGGTGGGGCGGGCCGGCCTTGTTTAGCTCCTCAGCAGATCGCTTAAACGTTTGGAACTTGTCACGCGCAGCTCAAGCAACCGGAGGTCATCTCCTGCCAGCGTTGCCGGCGGGCGGGATCGCCTTGCCGGTTGTCACCCGGTTCGCCACGTGGCGCGGTGCGGAGAGATTTTTCTTAGCAGATGGCCGGGAATCGCCGATAACTCCCCGCAAGAAGCCCTCGCATGCGCTGGTGGAACTTACAACAACTGAAGTCCAAGGACGCCCGGACCCGCCGTCAGGCCGTGGAGAAGCTGGCGGCGAATGATGACGAACGCTCGGCGGTGCAGCTCACCACCGCATTGCGTGACGCGGACGCGGGGGTGCGGGCGGCGGCCGTGCGGGGACTGGGACAACTCCGGGCCGGCAAGCTGGAGGAATTGATCCTGCCCATGCTGCGGGATGCCGATGCCGCCGTTCGCGAAGCAGCCGCCGAGGTGCTGAAAGTTTGCGGTACCGAGGCCGCCTTGCCCGCCTTGCTCAACGGCCTGCGCGATCCCGCGAGCGGCGTCCGCTGGCGCGCGGCCCAGGCGCTTGATGCACTCAAGTGGCAGCCGGAGAATTCCGCGGAAGAAGCGTGGCGCTGGACGGCGCTGGGTGAATTTGAAAAAGCCGCCCTGCAAGGCGCCGCCGGGGTCGAGGCATTGACGCTCGCGACGCGGGACGGGGTTTACTACAAGCGCCAGGCCGCGATCGCCGCCTTGAGCCTAATCGGGGACGCGCGCGTGGTGAAGCCGGTCCTGGCGACGTTAAAGGATGAGGATAAGAACGTGCGCGCCACGGCCATCGACGCCCTCGCCCGCATTGGCGATCACGCCGCGGTCGAGCCGCTGATCGCCATCCTGCGCGACAGTGATCCGCACGTGCGCTCCGAAGCCGTTGGCGCTTTGAGCAAGCTCGGCGACACACGCGCGATCGGCCCGCTGGCCGAGCGATTGCGCGATGATCACTGGGAGGTGCGCGAGGCCGCGATCCGGGCGCTCGGTTTGTTCAAGGACAACAGCGCCGTGGAACCGTTGGTGGGTGCGTTGAAGGATCGTGATCGCGAAGTGCGCGAAGCGGCGGTGCGGGCGTTGATGGAAATCGGTGATCCGGTGGCCGTTGAAGCCCTGGTGGTGACGTTGAAGGACGAGCAGGACAGCGTGCGCGCACTGGCCACCACGGCGCTGCGCCGGCTCGATCGTAACTGGGAAAAGTCCGCCGCCGCCAAACGGGCAATCCCTGAATTGCGCGCCGGGCTCAAACACAAGGAATACTGGGTGCGCCAGGCCGCGGCCGATGCGTTGGCAAAAATCGGCGAGATGCGTCAGGTCGAGCCGTCGCTCGCGCACCTCCTTGATCCCGGCAAGATTCGCCGCCAGAACGCGACGGAGATTTTGCTCCGGTTGCTGGCTGATTTCGACAGTGATTTGCGCCAGGCCGCCGCCGAGGCGCTCGGCCGGTTGGGCGATCAACAAGCCGTGCCGCCGCTGGTCGGTGCGTTGCGGGATGGCAGCCGCGGGGTCGGCCGGTCCGCCGCGCGTTCCTTGCGCGCGTTGCAGTGGACACCCCGTACGGATGAGGAGCGAGCCTGGCAGGAGCGATTGCTTCAGAATTGAATACCGCATGAAACGCAAAATTCTTTTTGTGGAGGAGCAACCCAAGGCGCGGCGCGAACTCGAGCAGTCGCTGAGCACGCTCGCGGGCACCTTCGACATGACCTTCGTCGGTTCCGCCACGGACGCCCTGGAACAGATCGAGCAGCAACCGTTTGACGCCGTCGTCACGGACCTGCGGCTCTCGCTCATCAACGGCGCGCAATTGCTGGATGAGGTCATGCAACGCCAGCCGCAGGTGTTGCGCTTCGTTCTGTTCGACCTCTCCGACCGTCAGGCCACAATGAAATGTGTCGGCACCGCGCATCAGTTCCTTTCCAAACCGTGCGATCCCCAGGTGCTCGCCGCCGCCCTCGAGCGCGCGCTGGCGTATGAGAACTGGCTGCCCGGCGAAAAGGTGCGCTCGTTGCTGGCGCAACTCCACAAGCTGCCCAGCCCGCCGCAGTTGTATTTTGAAGTGGTGAAGGCGCTGCAATCGCCGGACGCCTCGCTGGAAACCGTGGGCGCGCTCATCGCCCGCGACCCCGCGATGACGGCGAAAATCTTGCAACTCGTGAACTCCGCGGTCTTCGGCCTCAAGCGCACCGTGGCGAGTCCCGCCGAAGCGGTGATGTATCTGGGCATCGACACCACCAAGTCCGTCATCCTGCTGGCGCATTCATTTTCCTATTTCGACCAGGTCAAGGACACGGGTTTCTCCGCGGAAAACCTCTGGCGGCACTCGATTCGCACCGGCAACTTCGCGCGCTGGATTGCCGGGCTGGAGGGGGTGGACAAGGTGCAAGTCGAGGAAGCCTACACAGCCGGCATGTTGCATGATCTGGGCAAGCTCGCGCTGGCGGCCAACCTGCCCCGGCAGTATTCCGAGGCGGCGATGCTGGCAGCGTCGCGGAACCTGTCGCTCTGGGAAGCGGAGGAGCAGGTGCTGGGCGTAAACCACGCGGAGCTCGGCGCCAGCATGCTCGCGATCTGGGGTCTGCCGGTGGGGATCATCGAAGCCGTCGCGCTGCATCATCATCCCGCACGCTTTCTCAGCCAGGCATTTTGTCCATTGACTGCGGTGCATGCGGCCAACGCCATCGAGCACGCCGAATCTTCCGGGGCCAACAATCTGCCCGTGGACGCGGACTACCTTGCCCAGCTCGGCCTGGATCAACGGCTCCCCGTCTGGTGGGAGGAATGCCGGCAGCAGGAAAAGCAGGCGGCGGAAGATTGAGGGGGGAATGGCTTGGCTCCCGGGCGGGCCAATCGTTGGAAACAGGCCGAGGTGGCAGTCGTTTCCTCAATCAATGATCTCCATCACGATTCGCTGGATGTCCGGCCAGAGAAACAGGAAGACCACGACCAGCGCGCCGATGCCGAGCCAGGTGACCGCCGCACTGACGGCTCGATCCGCGTGACCGTGCGGCACATGGCAATTCGGACAGACGGTGTCGTGCGGGTTCACCACCCGATGACCGCAATGTCGGCACTTCTTGTAGGGCGTCTTGATCCGGAAGATGGGGGCCGGTTCCGCCATGGGTGCAATTTCAAGCGAGGATCTGCCGGACCAAATTGGCCTCTTCATCCACGCCGGTGAGCTTCATTTCCACGCCCTGCCACTTGAAGGTGAAGCGTTTGTGATCGAGGCCGAGCAACTGGAGGATCGTCGCGTGGAGGTCGCGCACGTGAACCGGGTCGGCCACGATGTTGTAGGAGAACTCGTCCGTCTCGCCGACGACCGTGCCGCCCTTGATGCCGCCGCCCGCCAGCCACATCGTGAAACAACGCGGGTGATGATCGCGCCCATAGTTGTCCTTCGACAAACCGCCCTGGCTGTAGATCGTGCGACCGAACTCGCCGCCCCAGAGGATCAGCGTCTCGTCGAACAACCCACGCGCCTTGAGGTCGGTGATCAGGCCGTAGGTCGCCTGATCGATGTCCTTCGTCTGCATCGGGAGCCGGCCGGTGAGGTTGCCGTGGTGGTCCCAGTTGTTGAGATAAACCTGCACGAAACGCACGCCGCGTTCGACGAGTCGCCGCGCCAGCACGCAGGTCGACGCGAATGTGCCCGGCTTCTTCGCCTCGTCACCGTAAAGCTGCCACGTGCTCTCCGGCTCCTTCGCCATGTCGGTGAGTTCCGGCACGCTGGATTGCATCCGGTAGGCCATCTCGAACTGCTGGATGCGCGTGTGCGTCTCGGGATCGCCCACCTGTGCATAGTTCAATTCGTTCAACGCGCGCAAGCCGTCGAGTTGCTTGCGGCGCAACGAATCCGGCACGCCGGGCGGGTTCGTGAGAAACAGGATCGGGTCGCCCTTGCTGCGGAACGAGACGCCCGCGTGTTCGCCCGAGAGAAAGCCGCTCGACCACAACCGCGCGCTGATCGCCTGAATCTGTTCCTTGTTCGTCGGCTCGGCAACGAGCACCACGAAGGTCGGCAGGTTGGCGTTCATCGAGCCGAGGCCGTAACTCACCCATGAACCCATGCAGGCGCGACCCGGCACCATGCTGCCGGTCTGCATGTGGAGGATCGCTGGTTCGTGGTTGATCGCCTCGGTATGCATCGACCGGATGAACGCGAGGTCATCAACCACCTTCGAGGTCCACGGCAGCAGCTCGGTGTTCATCGTCATGCCGGACTTGCCGGCCTGTTGGAAGTCCCACTTCGAGGGCGCGACGGGGAACCGGGTCTGACCGGAGGTCATCGTCGTCAGCCGCTGGCCCATGCGGATCGAGTCGGGCAGATCCTTGTCGTACCAGTCCTTCATCACCGGCTTGTGATCGAACAGGTCCATCTGCGACGGCCCGCCGACCATGTGCAGGTAGATGATGTTTTTGACCTTGGGCGCGAAGTGGGGCAGCAGCGCGCCGGACAGCGAATTCGTCGGCTCGCCCAGGAGGTTGAGCTTCGGGCCAAGCAACGAGGCGAGCGCGGCGTAGCCGAGGGCGTTCTTGCCGCGCGCGAAGAACTGCCGGCGGGTTTCGGAGCGGACGTAGTCGGTGAGGGGATTCATAACTTCAAAATTATTCAGCCACGGATTTGCACGGATGGAACGCGGATTTGGTCCCGGCGAGAGAACGACCAGAGTTGATTGGCATTGGCCAGCCACACAAACAGTATGCACGAAATCAAAAACCAGACTCCGCTCGCGGCGATCGTGCTCAACGGACCTTCCACAATCGATTCACCAGTCCAGGCAGGACCTCTCAAATGCCCCAGCAACATCAGCACACCCAGCGCACCCCAGATCAGCGCAATGACTTGCGTGAGCGCGAAGACGCCAACGAGGAACCAACTGGTCCGGCGGGAAAACAATAGGATTAGGGCAAGGCCGTGGGTCATCAGGACGGATGCATGAATTGGATCAATTTCGACTGACCGCAAGGTGTTCCACGCAAAACCACGGCTAACAAGCATACCGAAGTGCTCGTTTGTAAGCGGATGGTTGAAGCCTACCCGGTTGCCCTGAGAATCCGCCAGTCCTGGATGCCGCCAGTAGCCGGCGCTGAGTGCGAGCGCAGTCAGTTGTATCGCAAGGCTGAACACGATCATCGCGAGCGCTACCGTTTTGAAGGCTCGGCTCATCTTGAAGTGGTTAGAGTTCATGCGTCGGATGTTTGGAAAGTTGCTAACAGGTTTGCACATGAACCGCAGGCCGCAAGCGACGCTGCGCGCACTTGCGGGATTCCACGGCGGACCGGCAGGTCCGCCCTACCATGTCTTGGCAGGGCGTCGTTGCCGCGCCGCCGTGACTTCGGGTGAGCACCCGAGAGATCATGC
>CAYXDZ010000048.1:0-13987 GCA_964463815.1 uncultured Verrucomicrobiota bacterium
GGCGCAGCTTGTAAACATCGTGGAACAGATCGCCGGCCTGCCGGCGCGGCCATCAGGCACCCCGTAACCCGGCTCCCGCTGGACTGGATGGTGGGCGATCCAGATCGCTGATTCTCGTTGCGGATCAATTGAGGCAATGATCGAGATAGTTTTCCCGACCGGGTGTTCCGGTGTCATTCAATGCGGCGATCGGGCGCGATCTTCTTCCCCTCCCACACCGCTTCCTTCGTGGCCGGATCGTAAGTGAGAATCCGGTGCTGGCTGCCGGGTGCGGGCGGTTGATCAACCTTCGGCAACCATTGGCGGTGCTCGGCGATGGTCGCGGCGTGTTGCGGGTCGCCGGCCAGGTTGTGCCACTCCTGCGGATCGTTCTCCATGTCGTAGAGTTCCTCGGAACCGTCCGCGTAACGGATGTAGCGCCAGCGTTCGGTGCGAACGGCATGATTGCCCTGGTTGTGCGACGTGATCGCCGGCCGGTCGCGCTTCGCCTTCGAGTTCTTCAACTGCGGCACCAAGCTGTGGCCTTCCAAGCCGTCCACCGCCGGCAGCCCGCACAGCTCGTTGAGCGTGGGAAACAGATCGAGCAGCTCGACGGGTTCGTTGCACACGGTGGCGCGGCCGATGCCGGGTCCGGCGAAGATCAATGGCACGCGGGTCGAGCGCTCCCAGAGGGTGTTCTTGCCGGTGATCAACTTCTCCCCGAGGTGATAGCCGTGATCCGACCACAGCACGATGATCGTGTTGTCGCGATAACCATTGCGCTGGATGGCTTCGAGCAGTCGCCCGACCTGGCTGTCCACGAAACTCACACACGCGAGATACGAGCGCACCAGGTTTTTCCACTGATCATTCTCCTCGCACCAGCTCAGGCGCGGCTCGGGCAGGTCCCAGTGCAGGTTCCATGAAAACGGTGGTGTGTCGTCACGGTCGTCGCGCTGGATGAGCGGGAGTTGGAGATGTTCTTCAGGATACAAATCAAACCACTTCTCCGTCGCGTAACACGGCACGTGCGGCAGGAAGAAGCCGACGGAAAGAAAGAACGGCCCTGCCGGCTTGGCGTCGAGTTGCTCGACGGCCCAGGTCGCCAGCCGGTAATCCTGCTTGTCTTCGTCCGCATGTGGGAAGACGCCCCAGTCCATGAGCGGATGATTGCCGCCGGGCGTCGGGGGAATGAGCTTCCGCTCCGGCCGGGCCCCGATGCCGGCCGCCGGGCCGATGATTTGAAACTCGTGGTCGTTGGTCCCCCGGCCATAGCCGCCATGGTAGATCTTGCCCGCGGTCAGGGTGCGATAGCCGTTCGCGGCGAGATGCTGCGGCAACGTGACGCGTTCCTTGAACGCCTCGACGTCGCGGAACCACGGCGCAAGTCCGTAGATACCGGTCGTCGTCGGACGCAGGCCGGTCATCAGGCTGGTGCGCGAGGGATTGCAGAGCGGCGATTGCGCGTGCGCGTTGGCGAAGAGCGTGCCGTAACGCGCGAGCCGGTCGAGGTTCGGCGTCTCGACCTGCGGATGGCCGCCGAGCGCGCCGATCCAGTCGTTGAGATCGTCGATGGCGATGAAGAGGATGTTGGGCTTCTCGGCAGCGCCGGCCGGCGTTGACCCGGACAGAACGATGGCGAGCAGCAGAAAGGAAAGCAGCTTCTTCATGGTGACTCGCGGGACACTGGCAGAAGCAGCAGCGGCGCGGCAATCGTTTTGCCACCTGAGTTCAAGCCGGAGATTGCTCCTTGAAGTTCCGGCTGCCATCGTCGTCCGAATCACTATGCGACTCCGAAGCCAGCCTGGTTCAACTCCACGATTCGCCGGCACCAACGCGCTCCTTTGTGGCGTTGCGCTGATGCTCGCCACCAGCACGGGGCTGGCCGCTGACCAACCGCAATGGGGTCACGCCTGGACGCGCAACCAGGTCTCCACCGAGCGCAACCTGCCCGCGACGTTCGACATGGAAACCGGCGCGAACATCAAGTGGCGCGCCCGGCTCGGCACCGAGGCGCACTCGACGCCGGTCATCGCCGACGGCCGCGTCTATATCGGCACCAACAACAACGAGCCGCGCGATCCGAAGCACCAGGGGGATCGCGGGGTGATGATGTGCTTTGACGAGGCGACCGGAGCTCTACTCTGGCAACTCGTCGTGCCCAAGCGGAGTAAAGACCCGTATTTTGACTGGCCGAACAGCGGCATCTCCTCGCCCGCCACCGTCGAGGGGGACCGCGTCTATGTCGTCAGCAATCGCGGCGAAGTCCTGTGTCTCGACGCCAAGGGCCTGGCCGACGGCAACGATGGCCCGTTCCGCGATGAAGGGCGCTTCATGACGCCGCGCCGTCCGCCGGGCACGCCGCCCCGGGCCGAGGCCGGCGCGGAAATCAAACCCGACGATCTGCGCGAGCCGCCAACCCTGCCGACGGTTGAACCCGGGCCGCTGGACGCGGACATTCTCTGGTCCTTCGACATGGTGGCCGACGCCGGCATCTGGCCGCACGACGGCGCGCACAGTTCAATTCTCATTCGGGGCGATCATCTGTACCTCAACACCGCCACCGGCGTGGACAACACGCACAAGCGCATCCGCACCCCGGATGCGCCGAGCCTCATCGTGCTCGACAAGCAGACCGGCCGGTTCCTCGCGCGCGAACGCGAGGGCATGGCGCCGTTTATCTTTCACAACACCTGGTCGTCGCCGTCGATGGCGAAGGTCGATGGCCGCGAGTTGATCTTTTACTGTGGCGGGAACGGGATCGTGTATGCGTTCGAGCCGTTGAAGGAAAATCCCGTTGCGGGCGAAGTCGCCACGTTGAAGCAGGTCTGGCAGTTCGACATTGATCCCGACGCGCCGAAGACCGACGTGCATCGTTACAACCAGAACCGGCGCGAAGGCCCGAGCAACATCTTCGGCCTGCCCGTGTTTGTGGACGGCCGGATTTACGTCGCGGGCGGCGGCGACATCTGGTGGGGCAAGAACGAGTCCTGGCTCCAGTGCTTTGATGCGCGCAGCGAAGGCGACATCACGGGGAAGAATCTGCTCTGGAGCACGCCGCTCGGTTATCACGTCATGTCCACGCCGGCGGTGGTCGGTGACCTGGTGTTCATCGCCGACTCCAGCCGGTTCATTTACTGCCTGGACGCGAACACCGGCGAAATTTACTGGAAGGAAGAGGCGAAGGGCGAGTTCTGGGCGTCGCCGTACGTGGCTGACGGGAAGATGTACATCGGCTCGCGGCGGGGTGACTTCTGGGTGTTCGCGGCCAGCAAGGAAAAACAGGTGCTGGCGCAAGTCGATCTCGGCGCACCGATCAGCGCCACCGCCGTCGCCGCCAACGGCACGCTCTACGTGGCGACGATGTTCGATTTGTTTGCAATTGCCTCCGAATGAAACGTCTCTGGCTCTGGTTGCCGCGCTGGTTGCGAATCGTCTTCACTTGCCTGGCCGCCCTGGTGGGGCTGGCGGCGGCATGGGTTGGTGCGGGCTGGTGGTATCTTCATCCGTCAGTCCAACGGACCGACGGAGTGGTGTACGGGCAACGACACGGACGCGAGCTGACCCTGGATGTGATTCAACCGCGCAAACCCAACGGACTTGGGATTGCCCTGATGGTGAGCGGCGGCTGGAAGTCCGGTCGGCCGGGCGAGACACCGGTCTGGCTTATCGCTCCGTTGCTCCGCCGTGGTTACACCGTCTTTGCGATCTGTCACGTTTCGCAACCGGACGCCACCGTGATGGAGATCATCGAGGACGTGAACCGGGGCGTGCGCTGGGTCCGGCACCATGCCCGTGAGCACGGCGTCGCTCCGGACAACCTCGGCGTGACCGGCGGCAGCGCGGGCGGCCATCTCAGCCTGATGCTGGCGACGCGCGGCGGTCCGGGCGATCCCGGTGCGGTTGATCCGGTTGATCGTGAGAGCAGCGCGGTGCAGGCGGCCGCGTTGTTTTTTCCCATCACCGATTTCCTGAACCTCGGCACCTCGACCGAGAATCCCGGTGACGGCGGACCACCGAAAAGTTATGTGAAGGCGTTTGGTTTCACGGAGAAATTCGACGCCGGCTCCACCAACATGCCGGTCTGGCGGGAGTTGGGCCGCGAAGTGTCGCCGATCTACTTCATCACGTCGAACCTGCCGCCCGTGCTGATCCATCACGGCGACGCCGACACGCTCACGCCGCTGGAGCAGTCCGAATGGTTTCGTGAACGTGCGGCGGAACTCGGTCACGAAGTGAGGATCGTCGTGCAGCGCGGAGGTGGGCACGGCTGGCTCACGATGAGCTGGGACATCTACCGCTTCGCCGACTGGTTTGATGAACACCTGCGAAAGCGTCAGTAAGGCCCGCTGCACCCGCCGGGGCTTCATCGCTTAACCACAAACCCCGCCTCGTCCCAGTTCGCGAAATCCTCACGCGAACCATCCCCGGCGTCCGTAGCCACCAAGCTGATGCGGTGCGAACCGGCCGGGATCGCCACATCGAAGCGCCAGGCCGTTGACTGCACCCGCATCACCGGGCTGGCGGCGGCCTCACGCCCGTCGATGAACACCTTGAACACCACGCTCGGATACTTCGCCAGGTTCGACCCGTGGCTGAGCGACACGAGATTCTCGTCCACACCAGCCAGGCCGGAGAAGCGCTGATACTCCGGCCGGATTTCGTAGGTGACTTCGTTGGGCGCATGCACGCCGAGGCCGCGCCGGTAAATCTGCCGGTTGATCCGCAACTCCTGGCCGAGGTTCGAGCGGTCCACCTGCGGCGGCCGCGTGTTCCCCGCATAACGCACTTCGCCCGCATACGTGTGCCCGAAGCCCACGCTGCGTACCGGCTTCAAGTCGCCGAGGTAAACGTCCGGGGCGGGCGGCAGCGGTCCCAGCCGGGCAAATGAACCCTCGGACTCGCGGCACACGGCGCGGCCGTTCTGGAAGGCGACCGTCCGGAGCTGCGTGGTGTTCGTGATCGTCAACGGCCCTCGATACAGCGGCGACGCAACCGTCGGCGGGCGGCCGTCGAGCGTGTAACGAATCTCCGCGCCGGGTTGCAGCGGTGTGGTGAGGGTCACGGTGATCGGCTCTTCGAACAAGTGCGGTCGCATCGAAGTTCCCCACGGCGCGATCCGCACGGGATCGAGTGCCTCCGTGGAATCCCAGCGGCCGAGCTTCGTCAACTCGTCCGCGAAATGAATCGTCGGCGCGAGGTGCTTCTCGAAGTGTTCGACCACCTGTTCCGTGTTGAGGTCCGGCGTGAAACCGCGTGCCGGATCGTACCCCGGATGGGCATCCGTCATGTCCCGCGCGAGGAGGCAGTTCAGCCCGGCTGATTTCATGGCCTTCAACCCCATCGGCTTGCCGAGCAGACAGACCTGCGTGTGAAAGCCGACGTAGATCAAGTGGGTCAAGCCGCGCTGCCGGCAGATGGCGAACACCTCGGATTGAGTGTCAGGCATCAGGTCATGCTCCCCGATGCGCAGTCCCGGGTGCATGCCATCCCAGCCGTAGTTCACCGCGCACTTCTCCCGGCCACAGGCGCAACCGCCGGCATCGGGCGGTTCCGGGCAGGTGACCTCGACGAGCGTGGGCACGGCAACCGCCGGCAGGGCGAGCACGGCCTGGCGTTGGGGATAACCCACGTAGTTGTCCACGACATCACTCGGACACAGCATCACCGTCATGCCGAGCCCGCGCGCGGCTTCAAGGGCCTGATTCAACCGCGGCACGATCGCAGCGACGCGCATGGTCGCGGTCTTGCACCAGTGGAAGTTCCAGACATCCACGGCGATGACCCCCACGCGCGCAGGATCAATCTTCTCCGTGGCGAGCACGATCCGGCCGGTATCCGGATCACGGGTCTGCAGGGTCAGCGTGATCCCGGCAGCGACCACAGCACGGATCGAAGCCAGGGCGAGGAGCAATGAAATGAAGAGGCGCATAACGGCCGGATGATTTCTGGGGGGAGCTTAGCCGGATGCTGGCGGCGTTTGGAAGCGGCAACTCTCCAGCCCGATCGCTCGGCGGAACTGCCGGTGAGCGTCAAAGCGCCGGGGATGAACTGGTCCGTGGTGGAATGCATTCCTTCTCCAAAGAGGCGCTGATTGAACCACGGAGACACGGAGATCCCGGAGAAGGAGCTGAAGCAAAGCTGTCTCTGGGTCCTTCGTGTCTCTGTGGTTTAGACATGGCTTGGCGCTTTTCCTAAATCGTTTCGCTCCGCCGGCGGTTTTGGTAGCCTGCGGCCATGCGATCCCGTGTATTCCCCGCCGCATTGGCCGGCCTGCTCGCCGCGACCCTGCCCGCCGCCGACTTGAAGCCCGTGAAAGTGTTCATCCTCGCCGGGCAGTCCAACATGGAGGGCCAGGCGGTCGTGGATCTCGCGGGCAAGGATTACAACGAGGGCGAAGGCACGCTGGCCACGTTGCTGAAGGAGCCGGCGTTTGCGGCCCGGTTCGGGCATCTCCGGGACGACCGCGGTCAATGGGCCGTGCGCGCGGATGTGTGGGTGCGGTATCAACGCGAGCGGCAGCCGTTGCTCGCCGGGCCGTTGGGCGTCGGTTTCGGGGCGTATGCCGGCAAACACCATTTCGGGCCGGAGCTGCAGTTCGGACACGTGCTCGGCGACGCGCTCGACGAACCGGTGCTGCTCCTCAAGACCGCGTGGGGCGGCAAGAGTTTGTACCGGGATTTCCGGCCGCCGTCTTCCGGGGGCGAGGTTGGAACGTACTACACGCTCATGATCCAGCAGGTGCGCGCGGCATTGACGAATCTGGCGACGGAGTTTCCGGGGCTGGCCGGACAGCGCCCGGAACTCGCGGGCTTTGTGTGGTATCACGGCTGGAACGACGGCGTGAACCCGCAAACGGCCGTGCCGGAGTACGAGGCGAATCTCGTGAACCTCATCCGCGATATCCGCCGCGAGTTCAACTCGCCCCAGTTGCCCGTGGTCATCGGCGAACTGACCGGCCCGTGGGTCAACGCGCCGCCCGAGTGGGAAGCGCTCCGGCAGGCGCAGGCCGCGGCGGCGGCCCGACCGGACTTTGCGGGCAATGTCGCGTTTGTGGCGACGCGCGACTTCGTCCGCCGGCCGGAGGACTCACCGAATCCCACGCATGGCCACCACGAGTTTGGCAATGCGGAGACGTATGTGCTGGTGGGCGATGCGCTCGGCCGGGCCATGGAAGCGCTGCTGCCGGCCGCTGCTTCCGTCTCCGTTCCCAAGCCGAAGGAAGCCGGACCGACGCCGCGACTGGTCCTGCCGGGACAGGAACAATTCACCGTGGTGGGCCGGCCGGCGTTCGTCTTCCTGCCGCCGGCAGAGAAGCGCGCGGTGCCGCAGCCGTGGATCTTCTACGCGCCGACGCTCCCCGCGTATCCCGACGGGGCCGAGCGCTGGATGCACGAGCGGTTTCTGGCCGCCGGCATCGCCGTGGCCGGGGTGGATGTCGGCGAAGCCTACGGAAGTCCGCAGAGCCACGCGACGTTCGACGCGCTGTTTCAAGAACTGACGAAGCAGCGCGGCTTCGCGACCCGGCCGTGTCTGTTTGGACGGAGCCGGGGCGGATTGTGGGTCAGCAGTTGGGCCATCGCGCATCCAGAGCGGGTCGCGGGCCTCATCGGCATCTATCCCGTCTTCGACTTCCGGACTTACCCGGGACTCGAAAGGGCCGCGCCCGCTTACGGGCTGACGCCGGCTGAACTGGAGGCGCGCACGGCGGAGCTGAACCCCATCGCCCGCGTGAGCGTGCTGGCCCGGGCGCGGGTGCCGGTGGCACTGATCCACGGCGACCTGGACGAGGTGGTGCCGCTGGCGGAGAACTCCGGTGAACTCGCCCGGGTGTATCGCGAGGCGGGGGCCGGATCGCTCGTGAAGCTGATCGTGATCGAGGGACAAGGGCACAACTTTTTTGAGGGCTTCTTCCAGTCGCCGGAGCTGGTGGACTTCGCCATCGCTCAGGCGCGGGCGGGCGCGGAACGGTGATGATTGAACCGCGTGAGATATGGTGACGGAGGGCGAGCCACTGCTTCGCGTGCGACCGGGCCGCTGGCGGAGCAACGCTCCGCGCTCTGGTCGCGCAACCGATGTCACTCAATTGCGCGGGTCTCAATCACTTCCCCGGAGAGCGGTCAACGCGGTGGAATCTGCTCAAACTGCGTTACCGGGCTTGACCGGACCCCGGCTTGCGACCCGAATCTCCCGCATGCACCCGCTCTTTGCTTCCGAGTCTCCCCGACGCGCCCGCCGTCGTTTCCCGGCCTTGGGAATCGCCCGCTGGCTGATGGCGCTGCTTTGCGCGGCTGCGGGCGCCCTGCCCGCCGCCGAGCCGGGGCGTCCGCAGCTTCAGATCATCAACGGCAGCCAGCAAGCCGTGGACGTGTTCTGGCTCAAGAGCGAAACTGAACGCGTACCCCACGGCACCGTGGAACCGGGCCAGCACACGCTCATCACCACCACTCTCGGGCACCGCTTCGCCGTGGTGGGCCGCGAGGATCATTCCGAAATGACGGTCACGAGTCGCGTGCCGGTGCAGGGGTTTCGCTTCGATCCGCCGGACCCGGACGGCGTACCGGCCTTTTACACGCAACGCGTCACGGCCAACGGCTATCCGATTGTCGCGTCCGCCCGCGTCAACCCTTACGCGCTCAAGGAAGCCGCCTACCTCGTGGACCTGCTGCTCGCCAAGCGCCCCGACGTGCGGGAGGCGATGATCCAGAGCGGCTCGCGGCTCGCCATTCTCGCGTGGGACGAGTTCACCTGCGATCAGCCGGAGTGGGCCTGGCTGGCGAGCCAACCGAATGCGGAAGTTCCGGGCGTTCCCGCGCGCGATTTTTGGGATGCCCGCGCCCGGGGCCTGGGTGGCAGCGAAACCGACCCGTTCTGTTCCTGCGGCGAGGAGAACCTGCTCGCCTACGAGGGCGATCCTTACTCGGCGGAGAACCTTTTGATCCACGAGTTCGCGCACAACCTGCATCTGCGCGGCCTGGTCAACGTGGACCCCACGTTCGACCCGCGCCTCAAGGCCACCTACGACCGGGCGATGAAGGCCGGCCTCTGGAAGGGCAAATACGCGAGCGTCAACCATCACGAGTACTTCGCCGAGGGCGTGCAGTCGTGGTTCGACAACAACCGGGAGAACGATCACGACCACAACCACGTCAACACCCGCGCCGAGTTGATTGAATACGATCCCGGTCTCGCCGCGCTCTGCCGCGAGGTCTTCGGCGACACGGAGTTGAAGTATACCAAGCCGCAGACGCGGCTCACCGGCCATCTCGCGGGATACGATCCGGCCACCGCGCCGACCTTCGTCTGGCCGGAGCGTTTGGAGCAGACTCGCAGTCGCATCAAGGCGGTGGCCCAGGCGCGTTCCGATGCCGCGAAAGTGCAAACGGAATCCGATTCGGCCGTCCGCTTCGATCCGGTCCTGCGCGACATCGAGGGCTGGCAGGTCCACGTCGATCCCGCGCTGCTCGACGGTGAGCATGCCGAAGAAGGCACGGCCGCGCTGACCATGCTGGCGAACCATCTGCAACGGATCAAAATCCTTGTGCCCCGGCCCCAGCTTGATGACCTGCAGAAGATCGGCATCTGGATGGAACACGATCACCCGCGGCTCAATTCCATGCAGTATCACCCCAGCCGGGGCTGGCTGGTCGCCAACCGCCATGATCCGCGGCTGACGAAGATGGTCCACATCACGCAGGCCCGCGAGCTTCTATCCCGCCAGCAGATGCTCAAGCATCCGGCGGTGATCCTGCACGAGTTGGCCCACGGCTATCACGATCAGTTCCTCGACTTCGACCATCCGGAGATCGTCGCGGTCTTCGAAGAGGCGAAGGCGGCCGGAATTTACGAGCAGGTGCTCCTCTACACCGGCGAGCGGGTGAAGCACTACGGCTTGAGCAACCACAAGGAATACTTCGCTGAAGGCACGGAAGCATATTTCTATCGCAATGACTTTTACCCCTTCGTGAGGGCGGAATTGAAGGAGCTCGATCCGAGGCTGCACGATCTGCTGGAGAAAGTCTGGGGGGCGGCCAAGTGAAGTGTAACGAAGCTATTGACGGAAGGGCGACACTCTTGTCGTCCAGCATACGGTCGGGGCGACAGGAATCTCGCCCTTCCGGCGAGCGGCAATTCGGCAGTCACGGACCCTGTCGGGAGGCACCATGAAGAACGGTTCGCACAATGATTCATCCGAAAAGCTCAACGGCATCAACCGCCGTCAGGCGCTCGGCGGACTGGCCGGCCTCGGCCTCGGCGCGGCGCTGTCCGGCTGCGTTTCCGCAGGCGACCCAAAGGGCGACGAGGGAAATCCCATCGTGCGCGAGAACCGCCTGCCCGGCACCCGTGACTGGCTGCTGACGAACACGCGGGTCGATCCCGCCACGCGCTACCGCTGTCCGTGGATCGAAGGCTATTGCTCGCACACAAGTGTCCGTGCGGGCGAGACGATCCGCTTCCATGTCAGCACGAATCCGGCGTCGCGGTTCACGCTCGACGTCTATCGGATGGGTTGGTACGGCGGGCTGGGTGGACGGCTGATGCGCACGTTCGAGCCGATGAACGGTTCGCCGCAACCGGATCCTCCTGTCGGACCAAAGCGCCTTCGAGATTGTGCGTGGGAACCAGCCGTGTCGTTCCCAATTCCGGACGACTGGCTGAGCGGCGTTTATCTGGGCAAGTTGACCACCGAACGTGAGGGCTTGCAGAGCTACGTGATCTTCATCGTGCGTGATGATCGCGAGGCGGAATTCATCTTCCAATGCTCCGACACCACCTGGCAGGCCTACAACCGCTGGCCGGATCAGTTCTCACTCTACGACGACGGGAAGACGCAGTGGTATTGGGGTGGCGGCGTGCAGATCAGCTTCAACCGGCCGTATGGGAAATACTGCCAGATCCTGGACGCGCCGTTGTCGCAGGGCTCGGGTGAATGGTTTCTCTGGGAATATCCGCTCGCCTACTGGCTTGAGGCGGAGGGCCGCGACGTCACGTACATCTCGAATCTCGACACGCACGCCGGTCCGCGCGGATTGCGGCGCGCGGCCGGTTTCCTGTCGGTGGGCCATGACGAGTATTACTCCATCGAGATGT
The DNA here is from genome assembly GCA_964463815.1 of uncultured Verrucomicrobiota bacterium. Taxonomy (GTDB): domain Bacteria; phylum Verrucomicrobiota; class Verrucomicrobiia; order Limisphaerales; family RI-55; genus RI-55. The sequence continues at coordinate 11,071 of CAYXDZ010000048.1, forward strand.
TCCGGAATTTGCAGACCGCCATTGCTGCGGGCGTCAACGTCGCGTTCCTCTCCGGCAACACGTGCTGCGGGAAAATCCTCTTGGCACCCGACACCGCGGGCCGGCCGCTTCGTACTTACGAGCGCGTGGGTGTGTTCGGTCCGCCCGGCGGCACGCGGGAGTTTGCGTCGATGGCCTCGCTCGCGCACGAGCGGCCGTATGCGAACGAACTGGTCGGCGCGCACAGCACCGGCGTGGTCACCGGCGGCGCGGACTGGTCCTGCCGGCTGCCCGGGCACTGGCTCTTCGCCGGCACGGGCATGAAGCGCGGCGACGGTATCCCCGGACTGGTTGGTTGGGAATGGCATGGTGATCCCGCGCCGATCCCAGGTCTGGAGATTGTGGCCAGCGGTCCGACGCAATCCGCGCCCGGGCAACTCAACGGTGGGGAGTTCACCGCCACGATGTATCCGGGACCGCGCGGCAACTTCGTCTTCAACGCCTCGACCTGCTGGTGGGCCGACGGCCTGTCCGCACCGCCCGGTTATGTTCGACCCTCCGTTTACACGTCGCCGCAAGGTCCCGACGCCCGCGTGCAACAGATCACTCGCAATCTGCTGGACCGGATGTTGCGGGAACGTTGATGCGGAGCGCCGGTCTCCGACCCGGCACATGCGCCCCACGAATGGCCGCGACGTCCGAATGACGTGCGATCGCCGGGGATTTACTTCAACGCCCCCTCCAGAAACTGATAGAGCGCTTCGGTTGCCGGATCACCGGGTTGGCCGAGGTTTTCGTTGAGCTTGTTGTGGTTGGTTTCCTTCGCTCCGAACACCCGCGCGCGAATGCCCGCCGCCGACAACACCGCGCCCAATCGCCGGGCCTGGATGCTGACATCCGGATGATCCGCCACGTGCAGAATCAGGAACGGCGGGATGCCCTTGTCCTTTGCGACGTGGGTGACGGCCGAGAAATCCACGTGCTTCTCCGGGTCGTTGCCGAACTTCACCCGGTGCCCAAGCTTCGGCATCGGCATCCCGTGCGCACGCTGCCGGGTCTCGGCGGTTTCGATCATCGCCGGGATGTCGTAGGTGTCGCCGTCCACCGGCACGCAGCCGCGCAGGACGGTGAAGGGCACGCCCTCGGCCTTCAGATAACGCTCGTCCGTGCAGATCAACGCCGCGAGTTGCGCGCCCGCGGAATGGCCGCCGACGAAGATCCGGCGAGGATCGCCGCCGTGATCCGCGATGTGGCGATGCACCCAGCCGAGCGATTTGGCGACATCGCGGATGATCGTGTCCATGTCCACCTCCGGCAGCAGCCGGTAGTTGGTCGAAACAAAGATGAAACCCCGCTCCGTGAACACCTGCGGCTTGAGTTGCACATCCGACTTGTCGCCGGTCTGCCAGCCGCCGCCGTGAATCCAGAACATCACGGGCAGATCCGTTGCGTCTTGGGGCGCGTAGATGTCGAGGACCTGGCGGGCGTGCGCCGGTTCGGCGTAGGGGACGTTGGCGGCGGTGGGCGGAAGCTGCGCGGATGCGAGGGACGGCAGCAGTAGAAAAGGGAACAGGGCGGTTTTCATGGAGGAGGGCCAGGTTGGAATCACAATCTGAGCCGGAGGCTGGCATAAAGTGCGGGGCTTGAACATAGCGAAGTCCCAGACACGCGTGAGCCGGACGGAAGGGCGACATTCCTGTCGCCTCGACCCTGGACTGGGCAAAAAAATTGTCGCCCTTCCGGTTACTTGGCGGAGGTGACGCCATGCGAGAGCGCGGGGGACTTGCCGCCCGCGGCCGATGCAACCTTTGACTTGGTTTGGCGCGCGGGCCGGGTCATCGTTCCGCCATGAATCCGCCCAACCGTTTGATGATGTTCTCCACCGCCGCGCATCCGACGAACCGCCGCAACTTCCTCGGCCAGGTGCTTGTGGCCGGGGCCAGTTTCTCGATCCTCGGCTGTCGCACCACCGGGCCACGCAAGACGGCGGACGGCTGGTTGGAATTGTACAACGGCCGCAATCTCGACGGCTGGATTCCCAAGATTCGCCATCACGCGGCGGGCGTGAACTACGGCGAGACATTCCGCGTCGTCGATGGGTTGCTCACCGTGGCCTACGATCCGGCGGCTTACCCGAGTTATGACGAGCGCTTCGGGCACCTGTTTTACGAGCGGAGTTTTTCGCATTACCGGTTGCGCGCGGGGTATCGCTTCATCGGCCAGCAGGTCTCGGGCGGTCCGGGCTGGGCGATCCGCAACAGCGGCTTGATGCTGCACGGGCAGACGCCCGAGTCGATGACCGTGGACCAGGATTTTCCGGCGTCGATCGAGGCGCAACTGCTCGGGGGCGACGGCACGAATCCGCGGACGACGATGAACCTCTGCACACCCGGCACGAACGTGGTGATGGACGGCAAGCTGTTCACCCCGCACTGCATCAACTCGAAGTCGAAGACATTCCACGGCGAGCAATGGGTGCTGGCCGAGGCCGAGGTGCGCGGCAATGAATTCATCCGGCACTTCGTGAACGGCGAAGAAGTGCTCTACTACGAGCAACCGCAGCTCGACGAACGCGACGCCAGCGCGCAGCGCCTGCTGGCGGCGGGCCACCCCAAGCTGATCAGCCAGGGGACGATCTCGCTCCAGTCGGAGAGTCATCCGGTGCAATTCCGGCGGGTTGAACTTTTGCCGCGGGATGCGTGAGCGAAATACAAATCACGGCGGCGAAGCAGCACCGCCCTATCCAAAGTGGGTGGGGCGGACCGGCCGGTCCGCCGTCGCTTCCCGCCCAAGAGTGCAGCGATGGTGGCGGTCTTTGGCAATCGCACTCTCCATGGTGGCCACACTCACCGTAGCGAGCGTGAGTCCCGCGGCCGAACCCGATTCCCCTTGGGAAACGATCGCGCCGCTCTTCGTCGTGCCGGCCGAGTTCGCCGGC
>CAYXDZ010000049.1:0-2702 GCA_964463815.1 uncultured Verrucomicrobiota bacterium
AAAACGGCGATCCGTTGCCGGATCGCCGTTCGTGAACGTTCTTGGCGGGCGCGCTTACAGCCCCTTGGCGATGAGGTATTTCAGCAGGTCGCCCACGCGGTTCGAGTAGCCCCACTCGTTGTCGTACCAGCTCACGAGCTTGAAGAAGCGGCTGTTGAGTTCCACGCCGGACGTGGAGTCGTAAATCGAGCTGTGCTGGTCGTGGATGAAGTCAGTGCTCACCACTTCGTCGCTGGTGTAGTCGAGGATGCCCTTGAGGTAGGTCTCGCTCGCCTTCTTCATGAGCGCGTTGATGTCCTTCAACGACGTTTCCTTCACCGTGCGCACCGTGAGGTCCACGACGGAAACGGTCGGCACGGGGACGCGGAAAGCGACGCCGGTGAGCTTGCCCTTCACTTCAGGGCAGACGAGCGCGGTGGCCTTCGCGGCGCCGGTCGAACTCGGGATGACGTTCTGCGCCGCGGTGCGGCCGCCCTTCCAGTCCTTCTTGCTCGGGCCGTCCACGGTCTTCTGCGTGGCGGTGTAGGCATGCACGGTGGTCATCAAACCCTCCTCGATGCCGATGCCTTCCTTGAGCAGGACGTGAACGACGGGCGCGAGGCAGTTCGTGGTGCAGGAGGCGTTCGAGATGATGTGATGCTTGCCGGACTCGTACTTCTCGTGGTTCACGCCCATTACGTTGGTGATGTCCTCGTTCTTGGAGGGGGCCGAGATGATGACCTTCTTCGCGCCGGCGGTGATGTGGCCGTAGGCGCTCTTCGGGTTGGCCTTGTCGGCGTCGGTGAAGAGGCCGGTCGATTCGATCACGACGTCCACGCCGAGCGCCTTCCACGGCAGTTCGGCCGGGGTGCGCGCGCTGACGACGAGGATGTCCTTGCCGTTGACGATGAGCACGTCGTCCTCGGCCTTGTCGGCGGCGGACTTCTTGGAACCCACCGTGCCGGCGAAACGGCCCTGGGTGGAGTCGTATTTGAGGAGGTAGGCGAGGTTGTCGGCGGGAACGATGTCGCCAACGGCGACGACTTCGACGTCCTTGCCCACGAGGCCCTGTTCAATCATGGCGCGGAAGACGAGGCGTCCAATCCGGCCAAAACCATTAATAGCGACTTTCACTGCCATAGGATTTCCAATTCAGTTAACGGAGGTTCAATTCAAGTTTCAGATTCAGAAACGCAAGCGGCGGATGTTACGGGCGAAGCCCCGTGCGTCAACGTCGTTTTCCGGGGGGCTTGGTTTGGCAAAATGCGCGCCGACCCACTTTCCGCCCGCCGCTTGACTTGACCGGAGCGAGTCCGGACGCTGGCCGCGTTCATGATCGCCCGGGTCGCCCTCGAAATCGCCTTGCGCCGCGAGTTTGACTACCTCGTCCCCGACGAGCTGCGCGAACTCGTGGCCGAGGGCACACGCGTCAAGGTGCCGTTCGGCCCTCGCAAGGTCCTGGGCGTCGTCACCGCGGTGCGCGACGATTCGCCGCACACCAATCTCAAGGCGATCGACAAGGTAATCGGCGGCAAGAGCCTGGTCACGCCGCGCGTGCTCGAGCTCGCGCGCTGGATTGCGGACTACTATTGCTGCCCGCTGGAAACCGCCTTGAAGAGCGTGCTGCCGGAGTCGGTACGACGCGAGAAGGACGGCTGGAAGAAGCAGCTCTTCGCCCGCGCGCTGCCGCTCCCGGCCGAGCTGCCGAAGCTCACCAAGAAGCAGCAGTACGTCTGGAACATCCTCGAAGAGTGGCGCGAGCTGCCGATGCAGGAGTTGATCCGGCTCGGCGAGACCACGGCCGACACGATCCGGCGACTCGAGGACAAGGGGCTGCTGCTGATCAGTTCGCAGACGATGGAACGCGATCCCTACGCGAACGAACACATCCTGGCCACGACGCCGCTCGTGATGAATGAGGAGCAGGCGAAGGCTTTGGAGGTGATCCTGGCAGCGCTGGGTGACGGTCGGCCAGCAGCCGGACCCACGTTGGCGCAGGTGTTCCTCCTCCACGGCGTCACGGGCAGCGGGAAGACGGAGGTCTATTTGCAGGCCATCGCCCGCTGCCTGGAACAAGGCAAGGGCGCGATTGTGCTCGTGCCGGAGATTTCGCTCACGCCGCAAACGGTGGAGCGCTTCAAGGCGCGCTTCAGCTCCGGGCCCTTGCGCACGCTGGTCGCCGTGTTGCACAGCCATCTTTCCGCGGGCGAGAAGCACGACGAATGGCACAAGATCCGCCAGGGCCGCGCCAAGATCGTGATCGGCGCACGCTCGGCGATCTTCGCACCGATTGAGCCGCTCGGGCTGATCATTGTCGATGAGGAGCACGAGCACTCTTACAAGCAGGAGGAGGCGCCGCGGTATCACGCGCGCGACGTCGCGGTGTTGCGCGGCCACAAGGAAGACGCCGTGGTCGTCCTCGGCTCAGCCACGCCTTCGATGGAGACATACTTCAACGCAAAGAAGGGCAAGTACATCTTACTCGAACTCCCGCACCGCGCCGACAACGCGAAGATGCCCATCGTCCGCGTCGTGGACATGCGCCAGGAGATGCGCCGGCAAAAGGGTTCGCCGATCTTTTCCGTGCAGTTGCGCGAGGCGATCCTGCAACGGCTCGAACGCAAGGAGCAGACGATCCTGTTTCTCAACCGGCGCGGTTACGCCACCTCGCTGCAATGTCCGGCGTGCGGCTTCGTGGCCCAGTGTCCGAATTGCAGCGTGGC
>CAYXDZ010000049.1:2802-13606 GCA_964463815.1 uncultured Verrucomicrobiota bacterium
GTGCAGTCGTTCACGCCGTTTCATCCGGCCATCCAGTACGCGCGCCGACACGACTTCCTGGGCTTTTACGAACAGGAGATCGAATTTCGCGAGCAGCTCAAGTATCCGCCGCTGACGCGCATCGCGCTGATTACGATCAAGGGCCGCAATGAGGACAAGGTCGCCTTTCTCGCCGAGCACGTGCGCAAGGAGATGGAGCCGATGCTCAAGGAGATGGAGGATCTGGTGATTGCCGGTCCCGCGCCCGCGCCGCTGGCCCGCGCCGAGACGTTTTACCGGCACCAGCTCATGCTGCGCACCCGCCACATGAGCTCGCTCAGCAAGCGGCTGAATGAATTGCTGAAACACCTCAAGCTGCCCGAGGGAATCACCGTGACGGTGGACATTGATCCGGTGAACTTGTTTTAGCGGGGAATCTGAGAACACCACCGCCCGGGCGGCGCGGCGGTTAGATGCGTCTTGGTTAGCCCACGGTCTTCTGCTTTCTGACTGTCGGTGTGCCGTAATCACGCCCCTCGCGCAAGGCTCTCTCAATGCGCGACCACTCTCTGATATTGCCTGCCTTCGGCGCGCGAAACTTGTAGCCCATCGCAACCATCTGACCGCCGCACTGTGGACACAGACGGACTGTGGGCTTGACCGAATACTCGTGCGGCCTCTTGAAAACCTTCTGGCAACTGAAACATGCGTGCTGGCTCAATGTCGGCATGACGTGCGAAGTGGCCTAACAGGACGATTTACTTCCGGGGGGAATCTTCCGCGGCGGCCAGGCAGGCATCGGCCACGGCGCTTAATTGCTTGAGAAACGCCTCCCGGTCGGCGGGTTCGATGGCTTCCAGCACGCTGCCCTGCAACCCGATCGCAATGCGGCGGGCCTCGTTGTAGAGCTTGCGGCCTTTGGCGTTGAGCCGCAGGCGGTAGGCGCGCCGGTCGTCCTCATCGGGGGCGCGGTCGATCATCCCGGCCTTGTTCATGCGGTCCACGAGCGAGGCGATCGTGTTGGGGTCGCTGCTCATGAGTTCGGTCAACTCGCTCTGGATCAGGCCGGTGCGGCCGGCTTCATGCAGGTTGCGCAGGGCGGTGAACTGATCCGGCGTGAGGCCGGTGTGAATAATCCGGCGGCGGAAGGCTTGGTTCAGCCCATACCACGCGCGGCGCAGGAGGACCGGCAGCCGGCGTCGTTCCGTCGCGGCAATGAGTTCCTGGGGATCGGTGGAGGGGGAGGGCGCGGCCATGCGGGGACGGGCAGGGCAATTATTACGTGTAGGTATTAATTTCGTTTGCCATGCGGCCGAAGGTGTAGAATAGTCGCCGCACTTCGGGAAGCAAATTTGTCATGCGTTGCGGCCTTTCCGGGGGCGGACTTGCTCCGCACAACAGCTCACTGCGCAGATTATGAAACGGTCATCGCAAATTCTTCTGCTCACCGGCGCGTTGCTGGTTGGCGCCTTCCCATCTTTCGCGGCCACCGGCTGGCTCCACTTCCGCGGCCCGCAACAGAACGGCACCTCGCTGGAAACCGGGCTGCCGGAGAGACTGTCCCTCACCGACGGCTCGCTCCTCTGGACCGCGCCCCTGGCGGGACAATCCACGGCCGTGGTGGCGGATGGCCGGGTGTTCATCATGGGCTACGCGGGTGAAGGGCCGGACCTGCAGGAGGTGCTGGCGTGCTTTGATGCCGAGACCGGCCGCCAAATTTGGGAGCGTCGCTTCAACGACTTCATGAGCGACATCATTTACACCCGCTATTCGACGTCGAATCCGACCATCGATCCGGAAACCGGGAACGTGTACATGCAGGGCAGCCAGGGCATCATCGCCTGTTTCACCCGCGACGGTGAACCGGTCTGGCAGCACTCGATGATGGAGAAATACGGCCGGCTCACCTTCCCGAACGGCCGCACCACCACGCCCATTATTGACGGTGATCTGGTGATCACGCACGGCATCACGGCCAACTGGGGTGCCGACGGTCCGGCGGGCAACCGCTTCTACGCCTTCGACAAGAAGACCGGCGAGTTGGTCTGGTCTTCGAACCCCGGCGCGCGTCCCCAGGACAGCTCCTACACGCCGCCGACCCTCGCCTGGTGGAACGGCAAGCGGGTGATTTACTCAGGCACTGGTGACGGCAGTATCGTTTGCTTCAATGCCCGCGACGGAGTGCCGCTCTGGCGGGTGCAGATCACCGCCGGCGGGATCAACACCCAGGTGCTGATTCACAACAAAGACAAACTGATCGCCATTCACGGCGCGGAGAATCTCGATACCTCCGAACGTGGTCGCATGGTGGCCGTGCGGATTCCGCAAACCCTGCCCGCTCCGCCTGCGCCCGGCCAGCCGGTCGAATTTGCCATGCAGGATGTCGAGGTGTGGCGCAATCCTTTGGCCGCCTTTTCCAGTTCGCCGATCATCGTTGGCGACCGGATTTACACGGTCACCGAAACCGGCGAGTTGTGCTCGATCAATGCCGAAACCGGCGAGATTTTCTGGCGCGAGAAAATCGGCATCGAGCAGCGCAATTCCTCCCTGGTTCATGCGGAGGGCAGACTGTACGTGCCCATGCTGGATGATCCGGAAGCGAAAGGTTCCGAGGCCGGTACGCGCGGGGCATTTTACATTTTCAAACCCAGCGACAACGGGTTGGAAAAGCTGACCCACCTGTCGCTCGAAGGCCGGTTCTTCGGCAGCCCGGCCATTTACAACGGCAAGATTTACGTGCAGACGACCCGTCAGCTCTACTGCTTCGGCAAGGCGGGCAACAACCCCGGCGTCGCCAAGACACCCGAGCCGGTACAGTGGCCCACGCCCGGTCCGGCCGTGAAGCTCCAGGTGATTCCGGCTGAAGTGTTGCTGTTCCCCGGCGGTAAACAGAGTTTTCGCATCCGCAAACTCGACGCCAACGGTTTCACGGTCGAAGAAGTGAAGGATGTGTCGAAGGCGACCTGGGCCAGCTTCATCCCGCCCACCGCGCGCGTGCGCTCGCAACTGGACGCGGAGTTCGACGCGAACGGCGTGCTGACGGCCGGCTCCGATGCGAAGCCTTCGGCCGGGGCCTTCCAGGCGACGGTGGATGGGTTGAAGGGCTACATCCGCGGCCGCATTTTGCCGGGCCTGCCCTACACGGAAGATTTCGAGGCGTTTGCCATCGACCAAGTGCATCCCGCCGAACATCTGAACGCGGGACAGAAGTTTGCCTTCCCGCCGCTGCCGTGGATCGGGGCGCGGTTCAAGTTCGAGGTGCATGAAGTGGACGGCAACAAGGTGCTGGCCAAGACGATCGACAACAAATTGTTCCAGCGCGCCAGCGTCTTCCTGGGCACCGACACGGCGAAGAATTACACCATCGAAGCCGACGTGATGACCGATGGCAACCGCCGACGGATGTCCGAGGTGGGGTTGATCAACCAGCGCTATATCATCATCCTGAAGGGCAATGCGCAGCAACTGGAAGTGAACTCCAATCTCGAACGCGTTCGCGAGACCGTGCCGTTTGCCATCCAGCCCAAGACCTGGTACCGGTTGAAAGCCCGGGTGGATGTCGCCGCCGACGGTTCCGGCGTGGTGCGAGCCAAGGCGTGGAAGCGAGGCGAGACCGAACCGGCCGGGTGGTCCATCGAAGTGCCCCACAAGACGGCCCACGCCAGCGGCTCGCCGGGACTGTTCTCATTCTCACCGCAGGACGTGCGGGCCTATCTCGACAATGTTACCATCACCCAGAACTGACAGGAGAATCACCATGACGCATTCCCAAATCATGCCAACGAGAGCCTCCTTGCGCCTCACACTTTCCGCCGCACTGGCTTGCGGGCTGCCGTTGTTTTCCCTGACGGCCGAGGACTGGCCGCAGTGGGGGGGCAACGATCCCGGCCGCAACATGTATTCAACCGCGAAGGGGCTGCCCGACCGTTTCGAACCGGGCAAGTTCAAGCGCGGCACCGAGGAAGTGGACATGTCCACCACCAAAAATGTGAAGTGGGTGGGCAAGCTCGGCTCGCAGACCTACGGCAATCCCGTCGTTTCCCAGGGCAGGGTGCTGGTCGGCACCAACAATGAGTCCCCGCGCGATCCACAACACGAGGGCGATCGCAGCGTGCTGTATTGCCTGGATGAAAAGACCGGTGACTTTCTCTGGCAGCTCGTGGTGCCGAAGCTGGCTTCCGGCAAGGTCAATGACTGGGAAGGTCTGGGCCTGATGTCCGCGCCGCGCGTTGAAGGCAACCGCGTTTATCTGGTCACCAGCCGCTGCGAGGTGATCTGCCTTGATCTCAATGGCCTGACCGATGGCAATCAGGGCTTCCAGGACGAGGCCCAGTATGTGGTGGGGCCCGGCAAGGCACCCGCGCAGATCGGCCCCAAGGATGCCGACATCATCTGGGTTTATGACATGATGGATGAGCTGGGCGTGTTTCCGCACAACGCCTCGAACAGCTCGCCCCTGATCATCGGCGATCTGGTCTATGTCTGCACCTCCAACGGCCAGGACTGGACCCACGTGAACATTCCGTCACCGCTCTCGCCGAGCTTCATCGCCGTAAACAAACACACCGGGGAACTGGCGGCCGAGGACAACGCCGGCATCGGGCCGCGCATCTTCCACGGGCAGTGGACCTCCGCTTCCGCCGGGGTCGTCAACGGTCAGAAACAAGTCTTCTTTGGCGGCGGCGACGGCTGGCTTTACGCCTTCAATCCGGAGCCCGTGCATAATGCGGAGGAGGATTTGAACTTTCTCGAAGTGATCTGGAAAGTGGACTCGAATCCGCCGGAATACAAAATGAAGGACGGACGGCCGATCAAATACCCGGACGCCGAAGGCCCGAACGAAATCATTGCCACCCCGGTCTTTTACAAGAACCGCGTCTATTCCGCCCACGGGCAGGATCCGGAGCACGGGGAGGGCATCGGCCGCCTGCTGTGCGTCGATCCCACCAAGAAGGGGGACGTCACCGACTCCGCCATCATCTGGGAATACCGTGGCATTCACCGCAGCATCTCCACGGTTTCCATCGATCCCGAGACCGATCTGTTGTTTGTCGGCGACTTCTCCGGCTACGTCCATTGCCTTGATGCGAACACGGGGGAGCTTTATTGGACGCACGACATGAAGGCGCACATGTGGGGCTCGACCTTTGTGGCGGACGGCAAGGTTTACCTCGGTGACGAGGATGGCGATTTCATCATCCTCGCGGCCACCAAGGAGAAAAAAGTGATCAGTGAAACGAATCTGGGCGCGCCGATTTACTCGACGCCCATCGTGGCCAACGGAGTGATGTATGTCGGCACCCAGACGCACCTCTACGCGATCCACGACGAGGCGCGGGCGCAACTGACCACCGACCAGCCGGCGACCATTCAAATCAAACCATGAACGAGGGAAACGCGGGTTCTCGGCCGGGCGGCGCGGTGCCGCCCGTCGTTATTCACACACGCAAGCTTTGGCCGCGCCGCCTGGTCTGGATCTGGGTGGGCGTGTTGTTTCTGCTCCATCATGATTTCTGGTGGTGGGACGATCCCACACTGGTCTTTGGTTTCATTCCGATTGGGCTGGCATATCACAGCGCCTACTCCGTGGTTGCCGGCATCACCTGGTGGCTGGCCATCCGCCATGCCTGGCCGGAAGAGATCGAGGAATGGGCTTCGGCTGGTGAAAGTGAAACTGCCACCAAGGGGAGGGTGAAATGACGACCGTGCTCGCCGAGGTTTCCTATACGCCGCTCTATGTCATCAGTGTTTACATGCTGGCCTTGATCGGACTGGGGCTGGCCAGCCGGCAGTTTTCCAAGGGCACCAGCGCGGACTATTTCCTCGTCAGCCGGAACATCGGGCCGTTCCTGCTCTTGATGTCCATCTTTGGCACGACGATGACCGGCTTCGCGCTGGTCGGGTCCACGGGCAAATCCTACACCAGCGGGATCGGGGTGTATGGACTGATGGCCTCCTGGTCGGGGCTGATCCACTCGGCGGTGTTTTTCGTCGTCGGGATGAAACTCTGGGCGGTGGGCAAACGTTACGGTTACCTGACCCAGTGCGAGTACTTCCGGGAGCGATTTCAGTCCCCAACCCTTGGGCACGTCCTCTTTCCCGTGTTGATTCTGCTGGTCATTCCCTACCTGCTGGTGGGGGTCATTTCGGCCGGTAAATTCATCCAGGGCAGCACGGCCGGCATGTTTCCCGAGTTGTTTCCGCTGCTGCGCCCGGATGGCTCGGCAACCCCCCTGCACGGCAGCGTGCCGGTCTGGGTGGGCAGCCTGGTGGTCTGCCTGATCGTGCTGTTTTACGTGTTTTTCGGCGGTCTGCGCGGTGCGATCTGGGCCAACACCATGCAAACCCTGGTATTCATGGTCACCGGCGTCATTGCGTTTTATCTGATCTCCCAAAAACTTGGCGGGCTGGCCGAGGCGGGCCGGATGGTGAGCGAAAGCGAGTTTGCCAAACCCCGGCTGGCGCGCGAAGGGATGCTCGGGCAGTTGCAATTCTTCTCCTACTGCCTGATTCCGCTGTCGGTCGGCATGTTCCCGCATCTGTTCCAGCACTGGCTTACCGCGCGCAATGCGAAGAGCTTTCGCCTCAGTCTGATCGCTCACCCGATCTGCATCATGATCGTCTGGTTGCCATGCATTTTGATCGGCATCTGGGCGGCCGGGCATTTTGGCGGACAATTTTCCACCCGCCCCAACGTGGTGCTTGGGCAGGTGATCAAGGTGCTGGTCGAGTCGGAGTTTCTGACGGGCCTGGTCGCCGCCGGGGTGCTGGCCGCCATCATGTCGAGCCTCGACTCCCAGTTCATGTGCCTGGGTACCATGTTCACCAACGACGTGGTGATGCGCGTGTTCGGCCGGAACCGCTTCAGTGATGACCAGAAAATCCTGCTCGCGCGCGGCTTCATCGTCGGCATCGTGGCCATCACCTACCTGATTGCACTCTGGCTGCAGGACAGCGCGCATGTCTTCGATCTGGGAGTGTGGTGCTTCAGCGGTTTTGCCGCGCTGTTCCCGCTCGCCTTCGCCGCCATCTACTGGCGGCGCACCACGGCGGCCGGGGCCATTGCCTCGCTGATTGCGCTGGCGGTTTCCTGGCTGGTCCTGTTTTACCGTGACATCATCGCGACCAAGGCTCCCGGCGAGGAGGAGCTGTTGATCTGGGGCATGATGCCCGTCGTGCCGATCTTCGTGTCCGCCGTCGCGGCCCTGGTGATCGTTTCATTGCTTACCCGTCCGCCCGAACAGGCGATCATCGAGAAATTTTTCCCGCGCAAAATCCGGGACTAATCCCCGCCGGCTCCGGCGGATTTCCGGCCCGTTTGCGGATTCCGAAATTGCCGCCATGCTGCCAACAACCTGATCGAAAACGTATGACCAAGATTGATGAAGCCGCCCTCCAGGCCGCTCGTGAACAACTCGACGCACGCGTGCGCGAGATCATCGAGTGGCACTTCAACCCGGCCACCGGGTGCCCGTTCTGGCTGAACTGGGCAAAACAGGCCGGCTGGGATCCCCGCGCCGCGGTGAAGTCCTTCGCCGACTTGATAGCGAAGTTTCCGCACTTCAAGGATGAATCACTCCGCGACGAGCAGCCCGAAGTCTGGGTGCCCGCCGAGTTCAAGGGCAAGCCGTTCAACATCTTTGAGACCGGCGGCACCACCGGCATGCCCAAGCAACGCATTGGCTGGAACGATTACAAAGTCGATTACGAGGAGTTCAGCGGCAAGATCAGCGACGAGCATTTCCCGCGCGGTCAGGCGTGGCTGATGGTCGGCCCCACCGGTCCGCGCCGGCTGCGGCTGGCGATCGAGCATCTCGCCAACTTCCGTGGCAGCGCCTGCTATTTCGTCGATCTCGATCCGCGCTTCGTGAAGAAAGTGATCGCGAACAAGCAGTTTGACGTCGCCCGTCAGTACATGGACCACGTCGTCGATCAAGCGGTCACGCTGCTCAAGCATCGGAAGATTTCCGGGCTGTTTACCACGCCCAAGCTGCTTGAAGCCATCGCCGAGAAAGTGGACTTGTACGATGCCGGCATTCGCGGCGTCTTCTGCGGCGGCACCACGATGGCCCCGCAATACGTGCGCTACATCGTCGAGGAAGTGTTGGAGGGTCGCATCGGTTTCTATCCGACTTACGGCAACACGCTGATGGGCCTCGCCGCCAGCGTGCCGCTGGCCCCGGAGGATAATTTCTCCATCACCTACTACGCGCCCCAGCCGCGCGCCGTGCTGCGCGTGGTGAACCCGGAACAGACCACCGACGTGGTGGATTACGATCAATGGGGCCGCGTCGAGCTGACCACGCTCACCAAGGAGTTCTTCATGCCGCGCTTCCTCGAGCGGGATGAAGCGCTGCGCCGCCGGCCGCACACCCCGTACGCGTGGGACGGCGTCGCCGAGGTGCGGCCGTTCGGCGCAATGCAGAAGAACATCGTGGAAGGGGTTTATTGATTCACACCATGTCCACCATTCCCCATCTCCCCGTGATCCGGCTGGGCCGGAACTACGCGAGCCTCGACAAGCTCGACGTGAAGAATCATCGCACCGGCGAAACGCTCGCCACGGTTTCCAGCGTCAACGCCGGGATCATCCGCAAGGACTTCCGGAAGATTGACGATGCCCGGGTCGCGTTGAAACGGTTCACCGTCGCGCAGTTGATTGAATTGAGCGCCCAGGCCGGCGAACACTTCCTCAACGGCACGCTCCCGCTCGGTGATGGCGGCCACACGCAGTCGGCCCGGCAATACATCGAGACGCTCTCCGCCACCAGCGGCCTGCCGCACGTGATGGTGAAGCGTAACATGACCAAGATTCATTATGCGCTGACGAACTTGCACGTGATCTTGAACGGTTTGTCCCGCGGCCTGGACCTGTCGATTCTCGACAGCGGCATGGGCGAACAGTTCGGCACCAAGCTGGCCTTCTTCCCGACCGCGAAGGCGCTCGGGCTCGTGATGCCCAGCAACTCGCCGGCGGTGAATTCGCTCTGGCTGCCGGCCATCGCGCTCAAGACCCCCGTCATCATCAAGCCGGGCCGCGAGGAACCGTGGACGCCCTACCGCTTGATCCAGGCGTTCATCGCCGCCGGCGTGCCGGCCGAGGCGTTTGGTTTTTATCCCACCGACCACGAGGGGGCCGGCGAGATCCTCCGCGCCAGCGGTCGCGCGTTAATCTTCGGCGACAAGAACACCACCGCGCAGTACGCGAGCAATCCCGCCATCCAGATTCATGGACCCGGCTGGAGCAAGATTCTCATCGGCGACGACTGCATCGACCACTGGCGCGACTACATTGACGTCATGGCCGCTTCCATCGCGGACAACGGCGGCCGTTCCTGCATCAACGCCTCGGCCATCGTGGTGCCGAAACATGGGGCCGAGATCGCCGATGCCCTGGGGCTGAAGCTCGGCACCATCGCGCCCACCAAACCGGAGGACGAGACCGCGCGGCTCTCCGGCTTTGCCAACGTGAAGATGGCGGACTTCATCGATGCTTCGATTGAAGAAGGGTTGAAAACGCCGGGGGCCACCGAGGCCACCGCGAAATATCGCAACGGCCCGCGCAAGGTGGAATTCGAGGGCGGCATTTACCTGCGGCCGACCATCGTCCACTGCGATTCATTCGCGCACCCGCTGGCGAACAAGGAGTTCCTCTGCCCGTACGCGAGCGTCGTCGAGGTGCCGCAAAACCAGATGCTGGAAAAGATCGGCTACAGCCTCGCCGTCAGCGCGATCACGAAAGACGAGAAGTTCATTGAGGAGCTGATGGCCTTCCCGGAGATCGAGCGCCTCAACATCGGGCCCGTTTCGACGATGGCCATCTCATGGGACCAGCCGCACGAAGGCAACATGTTCGAGTTCCTCTGGAAACGCCGCTCCATCGAGCGGGCGTGGTGATCTCAGCATTCGAGCCGGTGTGATTCTCCGGCTTCGCCGGAATCCCGCTTTCTCCGCGCCGATTACGGTAACCTGAGCGGCCGTTGATCGTCCTTTGCAACAGACCTTTGAACATTCCCGGATTCATGTAAGTCTGTTGCCATATGCACGCGCCGCCACTTTTGGAAACCAACGAGACGCGGGGTAACGGGCGTCTGCCCGCGGACTGGCATCTCGCCGGTTTCGATCTCCAACCGCTGACGCGGCTCGTCTTTGGCAATGACACGCTCGAACGTGTGGGCGAACTCGCACGCGAGCTGGGCAGCAACCGCGTGCTGCTCGTCACGGACAAGGGCATCGTCGCCGCCGGCCACGCCGCGCGGGCTATCGGTTTTCTGGAAGCGGCGGGGTTGCACGTGGCCGTCTTCGATGCGGTTCACGAAAATCCCACCACCAAGGATGTCGCCGACTGCCTCGCCGTGGCGCGCCAGCACAAGACCGATCTCTTCGTCGGCCTCGGTGGAGGGAGCTCGATGGACACCGCGAAGGGCACCAACTTTCTGCTGACCAACGGCGGGGAGATGAAGGACTACTGGGGGGTCGGCAAGGCGAAGCGGCCGATGCTACCGTTGATCGCGATTCCAACCACGGCGGGCACGGGCAGCGAGTGTCAGTGCGCCGCGTTGATCGCCGTCGAGGAATCGCATCTCAAGATGGCGTGTCTCGATCCCAAGGCCGCCGCGCGCGTGGCGATTTTGGACCCGTTGCTCACCGTGTCCCAACCTTCCAAGGTCACCGCCTGCACGGGCATTGACGCGATCACGCACGCGGTCGAAACGGCGGTCACGACGAAGCGCAACGGCTGGTCGCTGATGTTTTCCCACGAGGCCTTTAGGATGCTGGTACCGAGTCTGCCCCGCGTGCTGGCCGATCCCGGTGATCTTGAAGC
>CAYXDZ010000050.1:0-13588 GCA_964463815.1 uncultured Verrucomicrobiota bacterium
GGGGTCGAAGTTGATCAGAATCTGTCTGCCGGATTGAACGCCATCCAAAGTCAATAACTGCCGGGCGTAATGTACGTAACGTTCCTGGTTGCCAAGGTGATGCTGGGAATCAACCAGCAAATAAGCCACCCCCTCCAACACTGTCTCGCTGGAAAGAGCGGGACCAACCGTCTGGGGCCGCGTTTCGATCCAAGCCGGAGGCGGGCTAGTTTCGTATTCAGCCCCCCAAGACGCGAGGCGCACTGCCAGCAAAGCCAAGACCAGCAGCCAGGGTGATTTGATTGGAGTCATGAGTTATGCGCCCGCTTCAACAGGGACAGCCGCCACCGCAGGGTGGGTCAACAGCAGATGACTACGCGGGTGCATCATGATATTCCGCCCATTCAGCGACCGCAGGCAGACTATGTCCTTGAAAAAGGTCCACGGCTGTCTGGGAGCGGACCAACTGTGGTGACAAGCGCCACCTGCTGTCAATTCGCTACCACACTTCCACCGGTCCTTGCGGCACCGGGATTGCGGTGCGCCGGGCGACGGCGGACTCGTCTTCCGACTCCATGAACGAGGCGACCAGCGGTGGAAGCTGATAACGCGGCAGCAGATGGCCATCGTCATCCACAAACTGCCACCGCCACGCGCGGTAGCTTTCCAATATCTCCTGGAACTGCGCGCGCGAAGCAACCTGCACGACTTGTTTGGTGAAGGGCTTGGCCGGACCGAATCGCCTGGCATACCAGGGCGCGACCTTGCGAAACATCACGCAACCGAGCGCTTCGCCGAAGATCTCGATCATGCGGTCCAAATGCCGGCACATCACGCGCACGCGTTCCTCGAAGGACGGCTCGGGCAGCAACTCGCCGGTGGTGAGCAGGTGCCGCGTGCGGCGAAAAATCCACGGATCGTAAAACGCACCGCGGCCGATGCTCACGCCCGCGCAACCAGTTTGATCGATCATGTGCCGCGCGGCCTCCGGCGTGGTCACGTCGCCATTGCCGATGACGGGAATCTGTCGCACCGCCGCGACGACCTGCCGGATGCCGGCCAGATTCACCTGACCGGAAAAACCCTGTTCCCGCGTGCGGCCATGCACGAACACGGCGGCCGCGCCCGCGTCCTCGAGCGCGCGGGCGAGGTCCGGCGCGGTGAGGTTGTCGTCATCCCAGCCCAGCCGCATCTTCGCGGTGACGGGGATCTCGACGGCGTTCACCATGCCGCTGACGAGCCGGGCGGTTTTGTCCAGTTCGGTCATCATGGCCGAGCCGCCGCCGACGCGGCAGACCTTCCGCACCGGGCAGCCCATGTTGATGTCGATCGAGTGGACCCCGCGCCCGGCAAGAAGTTGCGCGGCGTCCCGCATTTCCTCCGGCACGCTGCCGAACAATTGCACCGCCAAGGGCGAGTCTTCAGGGCAGGTCTCGACCAGCTTGAGTGCCTTGCGATTGTTCTCAAGCAAGGAGCGGGCGTTGACGAGATCGGTCGTGGCGAGATCGAGCCCGCCGAGTTCGCGTACCGTGAGCCGAAAAGGCAGGTTGGTGTAACCCGCCAACGGCGAGAGGAACAGGTTCGACGACAACTGGAGCGAGCCAAAGCGCATTCGTGCGGGCCAAGCTACGGGGCGGCGGGCGGTTTGTCAGCTTCGGGAAATCAGGACACGCGAATCTACGCGAGTGGAAGCGACGGTAACCACGAGGCTTGACCACTGACGGGGCGACAGGAATGTCGCCCTTCCGGTCACCGGTCAGGACTTTTTGTCCAGCCACTGGCGGCCCAGCTTCATGATGTTGTGGTAGCTGATCACCTTCTCGGCCAGCGGGAAGACCAGGCGTTCTTCCTTGTCGAAGTGTTTGCGGGCACCGACCACGGCGTCCACGAGCAGCTTGCGCGCGGTCTTGAGCCCTTTGGCGGAGCGCACCGCACCGAGGTGTTCTTCGATCAACTCGTGCTCCTCGTGAAACGTCTCGTGATGCCCCATCTGTTCGATCGAATCATCCAAGTATTTCATCAGCAGCTCATCCTCGGCCTTCGAGTGCTGGACGAGCATGGCTTCGAGCAGGTCCGCCAGGGTGCGGACTTCGCCCAGCGTTTTAAGGCGGACGGCTGACCGCTCGATGTGGTCAAACAAGGCGTGAAACACCACGTGTTCCGCCAGCAGCGCATCGGTAATCTTCATATCCGGTAACAGGTTTACTGCCGGCAACGTTCCGCCGGTGAAGTGCCGGTGACAAGTCTGGACTCCGGTTGCGGGCTGGTTGGGTTAATCTTGGCCAAGAAATGAACCGCCGGGGGCCTGGCATTTTGCGCGTGTCACTCCTGTTGGCGACGGGCATAGTCCGCCCTCGTCATGCCTTCGGAAATTGCCACGCTCAAACAGGCCGCCCTGGTCAATTCACTGCGCAACTGTCCATTGTTCACCGGCCTCCCGCTGGAGGATCTTCAGGCCATCG
The DNA here is from genome assembly GCA_964463815.1 of uncultured Verrucomicrobiota bacterium. Lineage (GTDB taxonomy): Bacteria > Verrucomicrobiota > Verrucomicrobiia > Limisphaerales > RI-55 > RI-55. The sequence continues at coordinate 2,442 of CAYXDZ010000050.1, forward strand.
CCAATTTTTCATCAGCGCGGACGCTGGACAAGGGCGATTACCTGTTCCGCGAAGGTGAGCCTTCCCGTGGTTTCTACGTGGTGCAACGCGGGGCCATCAACGTCCATCGCGTGAACGCCGCCGGGAAGGAACAGGTGATTCATGTCTTTCGCGCCGGCGAGTCGTTTGCGGAGGCCACGCTCGCCACGCAACACGGTTATCCAGGCGATGGCCGGGCGGTTGAACCCTCGCAAGTGCTGCTCATCCAGAAGGCCGGCTTTCTCGATCTGTTGCGTCACCGCCCGGAGCTGGCGTTGCGGATGTTGGCGGCCATGGCCAGCCATCTCCGCGTGCTCGTCGGCCAGCTCGAGGATCTGACCCTGAAGGATGTCGAAACACGCCTCGCCAACTGGTTGATCAAGCACTGCGCCGATCCGAAGAGTAACCGCCCGCAGACCATTCAACTCACCGTCACCAAGCGGGTGCTCGCCGCCGAACTGGGCACCGTCAGCGAAACCTTCTCCCGCACGCTCGCCAAGTTCCGCGAGCAGGGCTTGCTGCAAGTGAAGGGAAAAACGTTCACGCTGCCGCAGCCCGCCCGGATGTGGGAACTGCTCAAACGCAACCTCGGCGAATGAATGGATCGTCCGGCGGCCAAGTCTGCGTGAACACGATGCCGCCGCTCAACCACCCAGCCATCATAACTCCCGCTTTTCATGCGTGATTTGATCACCTCGTGGACTGTCCGTCGGAGAGCCGGTTGCGAATTCACCATCTTGCTGGGTTCGATCCTGCTTGTCGCCGCATCCATTCGGGCCTCCGGGGCGGAGTCCTGGCCGCGCTTTCGTGGTCCGAATGGTTCGGGTGTTTCGCGCACCGGCAATTTCCCAACCGTGTTCGGTCCGGACACGAACGTCGTCTGGAAAACTCCGCTGCCCGCCGGCCATTCCTCGCCCAGCATCTGGGACGACCGCATCTTCCTGACCGCGTTCGACGAGGGTGAATTGTGGACGCTGGCCCTGGATCGCACGAATGGCCGCGTGCTCTGGCGGGCTTCGGTTTCACCGACCTCGCTGGAACAAGGCGGCAGCCGCCACGGACGTCCGGCCACCTCGACGCCCAGCGCGGATGGCGCACGCCTGTATGTTTATTTCGGCTCGTTCGGACTGGTCTGCTACGACTTCTCGGGGAACGAACTATGGCGGCGGCCGTTGCCCGTGCCCGTCACCCAGCACGGGGCTTCGACCTCGCCCGTGGTCGCCGGCAATCAGGTGTTCCTCGCCTGCGATCAGGATGTCGGTTCGTACCTGCTTGCGGTGGATGCGGCCACCGGACGCGATGTCTGGCGCGTCGAGCGGCCGGGTTACCGTCGGGGTTTTGCCACACCGATTCTCTGGCCCGAGACCAATCCCACCCACCTGATCCTGCCCGGCACGCTGCGGCTGAATGCCTACGCCCTGAGAGACGGCCGCGAGCAATGGGTCGCGCGCGGGCTGCCCAATGAAATGGTCAGCTCGCCGGTGCTGGGTGATGGCCTGATCTACGCCGCCGGGTGGACGCCCGGCTCGGGCGTGCGCGCGATGCCGGACTTCGACGACCTGCTCCAGCGTGGCGATCAGGATCGCGACGGGATGCTCACCCGGGAGGAAGCTCCGGCCGGTCCGGCGCGCAATCATTTCGTGTACATCGACGCCAACAAGGACGGCCGGATCGACCGCGAGGAATGGGCCACCCTCGCCGAGATTTTTGATTCCTCGCGCAACGCGCTGCTCGCGGTCCGCCCCGGCGGGCAGGGCGACATCACAGACTCTCATGTTGCCTGGTCCTTCGAGCGCGGCCTGCCGTATTGCCCCTCGCCGCTGTATTACGACGGCCGGCTCTATCTCGTGAAAAATGGCGGCCTGGCTTCCGCCTTCGACGCGAGTTCCGGCAAGGTGCTGTTCCAGGAGGAACGTCTGGATGCTATTGGCGACTACTATGCGTCGCCCGTCGCCGCTGGCGGTAAGGTTTTGATGATCTCGCAACCCGGCACCGCCGTCGTGCTGCGCGCCGGTGATCAACTGGAAGTACTCGCCCGCAACAAACTCGGCGAAACCGTCATGGCCACGCCCGCCGTCGTCGGCGACACACTCTACCTGCGCACCGAAGGCCACCTCTACGCTTTCGCCGAGACCGAAAAGCCCACCGGCATCGCGGCCCGATATCCGGGTGACCGGGGGATCGCCAGCGACCCGCGCGTCGTCTTCGCCGAAGACTTCGAGCAGGCAACGCACGCCGAACTTCACGCCCGCTGGGAAACGGTCATGCAGGGTGAACACATGGCCTTCACGCCCGAAACCCCGGCGGCCAGCGGCGGCCGGCAATCGCTGCAAATGACGCACCTCGGCGGCGAAGGCACGGGCGGCCACCTTTACCGGCGTCTGCCGCCCGGTCACGAGCAGTTGTTCGCGCGCTTCTACGTGAAGTTCGATCCCGACTGCGTGCCGGTTCACCACTTCGGCACCACGCTCGGCGGACACAATCCGCCGACGCCCTGGCCGTCCGTAAAGGCCGGCACGCGACAGCCCGGCGACAAGACTTTCTGGGTGGGCATCGAGCCGTTTGGCGACCGCTGGGTGTGGGATTACTACGCCTACTGGGGCGAAATGCGCGGCAGCCCGCCCCGTGGCCAGACCTGGGGCAACAGCTTCGTGCGCGATGACTCGTTGCAAGTCCAACGCGGCGAATGGATTTGTGTCGAAATGATGATCAAGCTGAACCAGGTCGGCGACCGCAACGGGGAACTGGCGCTGTGGATCGACGGCCAGCCAGTCAGCCATCTCGGCCCGGGCTATCCCAAGGGCCGGTGGGCCTTCGACAAGTTCTTCCCCGGAGAAGGCGGCCAGGGCGTGCGCTGGGACGATACGTTGAACGGGCGCGTGAACTTCGAGGTGCCGACCGGCGGCGCGCCGTTCGAGGGCTTCCAATGGCGCACCGTCGAGGAGCTGAAGATCAACTACGTCTGGCTCTACGTTTACATCACGCAATCACCGCCCGGCCACGTCAGCAAAGTCTGGTTCGACGACGTAGTGGTCGCGACGGAATACATCGGCCCGCTGGCTCGATAGCTCGCCACCGGTGCGACGGTTTTGCGTCCTTTTTCAGACTCGTTCGTCTTCCTTGGTGAAACGCGGCTCCCGGCAGTCGGGCCGGCCGCAAAACACTCAACTCAAGATTGAACCGCATGAAGACACTCGAATTGGAAAATGACGCCGTGAAACAAACCGTCCGGGAACGCTACGGACAGATCGCCGAGCAGGGCGGCGGTTGCGGGTGCGCGCCAACCTGTTGCACCCCGGCCGGAACAGTCGCCCCGGACGACCGGGATGCGGCCGCCGTTTCGCAGGGGCTCGGTTATTCCGCCGAGGAAACCAGCGCCGCGCCGGCCGGGTCCAACCTAGGGCTGGGGTGCGGAAATCCGCAGGCCATCGCCGCCCTCCAACCCGGCGAGACGGTGCTCGATCTCGGCAGCGGCGCGGGGTTCGACGCCTTCCTGGCTGCCCGCGCCGTCGGGCCGGCGGGTCGCGTGATCGGCGTGGACATGACCCCGGCGATGGTTTCCAAGGCCCGCCGGAACCAGGTGAATGGCGGTTTCGAGAACGTCGAGTTTCGCCTCGGCGAGATCGAGAACCTGCCGGTCGCTGACGCCAGCGTGAACGTGATCATCTCCAACTGCGTGATCAACCTTTCGCCCGACAAGGGCCGGGTGTTTCGCGAGGCGTTCCGGGTGTTGCAACCCGGCGGCCGGCTGGCCATTTCCGACGTGGTGGCGCTGGCCCCGATTCCCGAGGCGTTGCGCCAGGATTGGGAGCTTTACACCGGCTGCGTTGCCGGGGCATCGCTCGTGGATGATCTGCGTACGCTGGTTCAGGAGGCCGGTTTTGCCGACATTCGGATCGTGCGCAAAGGCGAAAGCCGTGAGATCATCGGCGCGTGGTTTCTCGGCCGGAAAGCGGAGGATTATGTCGCGTCGGCCACCATTGAAGCCGTGAAGCCCGGAAGCAATTCATGACCGCCACGCTGGAGTACATCTGGCACGAATTCGCCGCCAAGCTGGGCCGGTTCATCCGCGCGCGGGTGGCCGATCCGGCGACGGCGGAGGATTTGTTGCAGGACGTTTTCGTGAAAATTCAGAAACGCCTCGGCCAGCTTGATGATCCGGCGAAGCTTGAAGGCTGGATTTATCTCATCGCACGCAACGCCATCATCGACCACTACCGCACGCGCCGGGAGACCGTCGAGGTGCCCGCCACGTTGCCCGCCGAACCGGACGAGCACAACGAGGAGGTCGAGGAGCTCAAGGCGGCGTTCCGCCGGATGATCTACAGCCTGCCCGAGCCGTATCGCGAGGCCGTGGTGCTGACGGAGTTGAACGGCCTGACGCAGCCGGCCCTGGCCGCGCGCCTGGGCATTTCGTTGTCCGGGGCGAAGTCGCGCGTGCAACGCGGCCGGGCGCAGTTGCGGCGGATGCTCGACGAGTGCTGCACGTTCGAGTTCGACCGGCGCGGCAAGGTCATCGACTGCGAACCACGCAAGCGGGCGGCCTGCACCGAATGCGGCGGCCCGCCGGCGAAGAATGGCGTACGCCGCCGGCCGGCCTCACCGGCGGCTCGCGGCGGGCGAGCTTAGGACTTCGAGCGCGCGCAGGGAGGCGGCCGTGCGCGTCTCGACGCCGAGCTTCACGAAGATTTCCAGGACGTGCTTCTTCACCGTGGCCTCGCTGATGCCGAGGATCGTGGCGATGTCGCCGTTCGTCTTGCCCTGCGCGATCCACAACAACGTCTCCGCGACGCGCGGCGTGAGGCCGAGGGCGGTTTCGAGCGGCTTGGGCGAATCGAAGTTGGGCTTGAAATCCGGCGTGGCCGTCTGCACGGAACGCTTGAGGCGCGAGGCGATGGCGTTGAGCAGGTCGGCCTTGGCCACGGGTTTGGTGAGATAATCGTCCGCCCCGAGATTCATGCCGGCGCGGATGTCCGGCTTCTCGCCTTTGGCCGTGAGGAAAATGAATGGCGTGGCTTCGGTGGCCGGATTTTCGCGCAACGCCTTGAGCACGCCATAACCATCCAGCTCGGGCATCATCACGTCGCACAGGATCAAGTCTGGCGCTTCCTCGCAGGCCAGTTCGACACCCCGGCGACCGTCCCCGGCGGTCAGTTGCTGATAACCTTCCAAGCGCAGAATGGTGGCGAGGTTGCGCCGCATTTCCGGTTCATCTTCAATGATGAGGATTTTTTTCATGAGGGTTGTGAGCGAGTTGGGTTGGAAGTTGAGAGCTGAGAGTTATTAAGGTCGCCGGATCACCCATCCGCCGGCTCAAGCGGCAACGGCAGCCGAACGACCACCGTGGTCCCCTCGCCCACGCGGCTTTTCAAATCGAGCCGGCCGCCGTGGAGTTCCACGCAGCGTTTCACGATGACCAGGCCGAGGCCGGTGCCGGCGCGGCTGCCCACGTTCGCACCGCGGTGAAAGGTTTCGAAAAGACGTGGTTGATCCGCCTCCGGAATCCCGATGCCCCGATCCTGGATGCAAAACTCCAATTGATGATTCCGCACCCCCACCTCGAAATGCACCGGCGTTCCGGCGGGTGAGTATTTCACGGCGTTGGACAGCAGGTTGGACAGGATGTGCGTGACCAGCTTGTCATCAACCGACACCAACGGCGGCAGGTCGTCAGCGTGCAGTTGAATGGGTGAAAGGTAGTCAGTCGCCCAATGCACTTCCTCGACCAGCTTCGCCAGGAGCAGTCCCAGATCCACCGGGGCCGGGGTGAAGGGCAGTTTGCCCGCGTCGAGCCGGCCGAGCACGAGGACTTCTTCCATCAAACCGGCCATGCGCCGGGTGTTCTTGGTGATGGAGACGAGATGTTCGCGGCGTTCGTCCGGTTCCAGGCGGTCGAGGTAATCGTGCAGAATCTCCGCCGAGGACTGGATGACGCCCAAGGGGGTGCGAAACTCGTGCGAAACCATCGACACAAAGCTGCTCTTCAACTCGCTGAGTTCGCGTTCCCGGGCGAGCGCCTTCAACAATTCCGCCTCGGTGCGCTTGCGTTCCGAGATGTCGGTGACCATCGCCTGGATGATCTTGCGCCCGCCCAGCGAGATGCTGGTGAGCACCACGTCGAGGGGCACGTCGGTGCCATCCGCGCGCCGCGAGAGCCACTCGAAGCGAGCCTGGCCGTCGCGCAAACAGTCACCGATGTGGCGCCGGGCGGCGGGGCCGGAAGGCTCGCCATTGAGCTGGAACGGAGCCGCGAGATCGCGCGGATGTTTGCCCACAAGCTCCTGCGGCGTGCAGCCGAAAATGCGCGCGCCCGCGTCGTTCACCGCCAGAAATTCGTTCTCATCATTCAACATCACGCCCTGGCTGGAGGCCTCGAACAGCGCGCGGAAGTTTTGCTCGGATTCGCGCAGGGCCTGTTCCGCCCGCTTGCGCTCGGTGATATCCTCGACAATGCCCCAGAGTTGTTCCTCGCCGTCGGGTGCACGCACGAGCACGGCATGCAGCACGATCGGCACGCGATGCCCGTCGCGGTGGAGGTATTCCTTTTCGAACGGCCCGAAGTGCCCGTGTTTGCGCACCTCCTCCAACACCATCAGCTCCTGCGATTCATATTCCCGGGGCGTGATGTCCCAATAACTGAGCCGCAACACCTCCTCCGGCGTGCGGCCGACCATGCGGGCGAACGCGGGGTTTATCTGAATGAAGCGTCCCTGCCAGTCGATCTGGGAAATGCCCAGCGGTGACAGCTCGAAGAGCGACTTGAACTTCTCCTCGGACTTGCGGAGCTGAGCGGTGGCCCGTTGCCGCTCGATGGCCAGCGCGACTTGCGCCGCCACAAACGTCAGCAACTGCTCGTCCTCGGGCCCGTACGCGCGCGCATCGCGATAATCCTGCACGGCCATGACGCCCACCGGGCGGTTTTGGTGGAACAATGGCACACCCAGCCAGGTCGCCGCCGGCCGGCCGGATTCCGCGTACGGCAGCTCGGCGATGCCCTCGATGATGACGCCGGCCGGCAACTGGCGCTTGCGCTCCCGCATGTCGCTGGTGACGAGCAACGGTTTGCCGAGTCGCAGGACTTCCCCCGTCAAGCCGGTCGTCACCGGTCGTGGCCCCGGCCGGGGCGAATACTGATCCACGTGATACGCGAAGGAAATGAGCTCTGCCGGCTCGTCGTACAGCGCGATGTAGAAATTCTCGGCGGGCATCAGGCGGCGGACGATTTCATGCACCTGCTCGTAAAACTGATCCAATTCCTCCGCGGCCAGGGCGGCGGACGCGATTTCAAAGGTGGCTTGTTGCGTGCGCTCGCGATGCCGGCGCTCGGTGTTGTCGAGGACGCTGCCGCGAACCAACCGCCGGCCGGGCGACGGCAGGGCGACCAGCCGCACCTCGCATGGGATCATGCCGGCCGCTGGTGTGCCGGTGCGTCCACTCAAAAACCGGCGTCTCCCCGCTGAGCGCGCGCGCCATGTTTTTCCGGGCCAGTTCCCGCGACTCCACGCCGCCCGGCTGCTTCGCGGGGCTGACATCCCAGGGGCCGAGTTGCAGCAACGCCTCGCGACTCAAGCCAAACAGCCGGCAGGCGTTCTCGTTGCACTCGAGGAACCGGCCGGTTTCACCATCGAACACCACGATCGCCTCGGGGGCGTGCTCGACCAGCGTGCGCAGGCGGTCCTCGCTGGCCCGCAGCTCCGCCGTGCGTTCCGCGATGCGCTGTTCGAGCGACTGGTTCAACGCGCGGATTTCCTCCTCGGCCGCCCGCCGTTCCGTCTCGTCGTAATGGACGCAGACAATTTCCTGGATCGCTCCGCGCGAATCGAGGATGGGAAAGAAGGTCGAACCGATCCAGCGCTGCCCGCGGGCCGGCTGGTCCGGGCGGGCGCGGCACTCGAAGGGAATCGCGGGGATCAGCACCACCTCACCGCGAAAAGCGCGCTCGAGTTGCGGGGCCAGGCCGGCGGCCTTCAGTTGTTCATCCTGCAGGATGTTGAACCCCGCCACCTCTTCCGGCGTGAGTTGAAAAAGCCGCCCGAACGCGCGATTGGTCCGGCGCGAGGTGCCGTCCGGGGCAAAGATCTGCAGGCTGATGGGCGACTGCTCGAACACCTGCCGCCAGCGCTCCTCGGCGGCGCGCAGTTCGGCTTCGATGCGGTGGCGCTCGCTCACATCCCGTGCGCTGGTCAGTATCAGTGTGCGTCCTTCGTGTGGGATCGCCGTGGACACCACTTCGACCATGTACTCGTAACCATCCAAGCGGCGGAGCCGCCATTCAAAACGATGGCTGCCCTGCGCGAACGTCCGGCGCACGATGTCTTCCGTCACTTCACGGGAGGTGCGGCCGTCCGGTTGAAACTCGGGGGACAATGCGTCCGGCGAAAGGTTGAGCACCTGCTCCAGGCTGGTGGCCCCGGCGGCGCGCAACGAGGCGGGGTTCATGTCGATGAACACGCCGCGCTCGGGATCGAACAGCGTCATGGCGTCGGCGCTGCGCTCGAACATCAGCCGGAACCAGCCGTCTCCGGCACCGGCGGCGGCGGGCGTCATTGCGTGCGAAACCATGGCGCAGCTTGAACCAGATCGCGGTGGAAAGGGAAGCGTGCAAAGCGGCCGGGCAATGCACCTTTGGGGGCATTTACGACCGGGGCGACTTGCCGCAATGTTGCCGGGCATGAAGAGCCAATACCGTTCAGTCACCACTGACACCGAACGATCCGCCGGATCAAGTCCGACCTCCGCCCCGCCGCCGGACTGGCGCCGGCTGCCACCCTGGAAGCAGGTGCGGCTGCTCCGCCAGTCGCAACATGACCCGGAATCACCGGCCGCGTTTCCCTTGCTGGAGTTGCGGGGTGACCGTGCTTATCTACGGGCCTTGCGCGCGGCGGAACTCACCGCCTGGGAGGGCGGGCCTTCGGCGGAAACCGGCCGGTTCATCCGCCGCCAGTTCGGCGCGGAGTGATCATCCACGATTGAAATCAACAACTCCTTGCTCATGAAGAATCCCCTCGCGATCGCCCTGGTCATGGCGGCGGTCATGCTCATCAGCCTGCCGCCGGTGACATCGCATCTGCACACCCGGCAGGTGTCCCGTTTGCTGGAGCACAAGTACGCCAATCCAAACCAGGCGAACACCAGTGTTTATCTGGAGCCGCCCATTTCCAGTTACTACAGCCTGGGCTGCTGGATCGCCGGGATGGGGGTGCTTGCGGCGGTCGTGCGCTTCTCGCTGATCCGGCGCGAGGAATCTGTGAAGGGGACAAACTGACTGGTTCAAACACTTTAAGCCCATGAACTCTTCAATCACCCGATTCCTGCCCCTGGCGTTGCTGTTCGTCACCGTGCTGACGGGGTGTCAGAACGCTCAACTGCCCGGCCAGATGTCGGGCCGCTCGATGGGCGCGATCCATCCCGGCATGGCCAAGGCCGAAGTCTTGAAAGTCATGGGACTGCCGTTGCTCGCCGCCACGTTCCAGGAAAACGATTTCACCAGCCTCGAACGGATTACGCTGGAGGTTCTGCGCTACCAGCACCTTCAGAGTGAGGGCTTCTATTTGGTCATCTTTCGTGACGGAAAAGTTGAAGCTTATGGTCCGGAAACAGGAGCATTGACGGAAAGGATCGAAGGCGTGTTTGCGGCATACCCTGACCAGAGTACGGACGCGGAATCCGCCAACCCGCCATAGCCGGCCCGGTTCAAGCAACTCGAGCAAATGGCTGCTTACAAGATTTGGTGGATCACAAGACGTACCCATGAAGTTCCATTCCCTCCCTCCGATGAAACCGGCCATCGTGTCGTCCACGGACGGCCACCGGCTGGATGTCCTGGGCGACCAGGTCGTGGTCAAACTGACCGGCGCGGAAACCAATTGCAGCTTTGCGCTGTGCGAGATCACGGCACCGCCGGGCGGCGGACCGCCAGCGCATTTTCATCTGCACGAAGATGAGCTGTTTCTGGTCCGCGAAGGCCGGTTGACGGTGTTGGTCGAGGGAGGCTGGACCACCGTGGAAACCGGCGGAGTAATTTTCGCGCCGCGCGGCAGCATCCACACCTATCGCAACGACACCGATCGCGAGTGCCGGTTCTGGATGCTCGCCACGCCGTCAGGAATCGAATCCTGCTTCACCCGGCTGGCCGGGGCATGTGCCCGCCAGTCACCGCCGGACTTCAAGGAGGTGGAAACCGTCTGCGCGCAGCATGGCATTCACTTGATGCCACCAGGTGAAATCGTCCCCACGCCTTGAGACCAGGGGCCGCTGCCGCAGCTCATGGCAACTGCCGTAGCAACGCCTCGGCTTGTTGCTTCTGCGGCGCGGTAAGCGGAAGCGCCAGCGCGCGGTTGAGCGCCTGCCGGGCCTCGGCGGGTTGTTGGTTTTGCGCCCGGGCCTGGCCAAGCAGCAGGAACAGCTCGCCGTCGTTGGTCAAGGAACGGGCCGCCTCCTGCAACATGTCGGCGGCGTAACGATGATCCTTCCGGGCCAGTGCCGCCACACCGAGGACGCGCGCCATCTCCGCGTCGTTCGACTGCACTTGGCGCACCTGCCGGGCCCACTTTTCCGCCTCGGCGGCGGTGGCGGAGTCCTGCGCCAACAGGGAGGCCAGGCTGCGCTTGGCCGGGGTGAACTGCGGATAAGTTTCCAACAATTGTTCCAATGCCTTCACCGCGCCGGCCGGCTGGCCGTCGAGCGCCTGTTGGCGGGCCTTGAGGTAGTCGGCCAGCAGTTCGCCCGGTGGCACGGCGGTCAACTGTCGGACGATCTCAGCGGGTGGCGCGGCCAGCGAACCGGCGGTGGCGGGCGGGATCAAACGGAGTTGCAGCGCCGCCCGCGCGGCGTTCGCCGTGCCGTCGGATTTTTCCAGGGCACCGCGGGCGACTTCCAGCCGGCCCATGGCGATGGCCGTCTGGGCAAAGGCAAATTGCACCTGGGGACTGTTGCCCAATCCGGCGGCCGCTTCCTGCAGCAGCGCGTAGGACCAGGCATGATCGCCCGCCAGAAACCCTATCCGGCCGAGTTCATAGAGCGCCGCCGGATCGCCTTTGACGAGGTCCCGCGTCCGCCGCGCGAGATTCAAGGCTTCCTGGATCTCACCCTTGGCAGCCGTCACCCGTGCCTGGCCGATCAACGGCATG
>CAYXDZ010000051.1:0-13509 GCA_964463815.1 uncultured Verrucomicrobiota bacterium
ACAAGACGGTGAACAGCGGGGGGAGTTTCGGGGCCAACCCGCTCCGGCAGGAGCTCGGGCTGGGGGATGCGACGGCGATCGAACGGGTGGAGATATTCTGGCCGGCCACGGGCCGGACGCAGACGCTGCGCGGGCTGGAGCCCAACCAGGCCTATCTGATCCGGGAAGACGCCGCCGAAGCCACCCGGCTGGACCTGCGGCCCACGCCCTTCCAGAAGCCCGCCAGCCCCGGCCATCACCACCACCACTGAGAAAGGGACTGGCGAGTGCGCCTACCTGGCGGCGGTCTGTGTCTGGCCAGAAATGCACCAAAGCCCCTTATAGGTACGCAGCAGCAAATCCTTGCCGGAGACGACGAGCGAGGAGTTGGTGTGCTCGCCAAGGGCGTTACTGGCCAGCACTTCGTAATTGCGGCTGGCACGCACGACGTGCGTTTCGCCGGCCTGATTGACGAAGTACACGCGGTCACCCGCCAGGAGCGCCGATGACCAGGAATCACCGCGCGCACCTTTCACCGGCAGCCGCTCCAGCCAGACCTGTTTGCCCGTTGCGAGTTCAAGACATTCAGCGATGCCATCCTGGTTGATGAAGAACACGAGTCCGTCCTTGATCACGCTGGAGCCGATGCGGCCTTTGCGCGCGCGTTGTTCATGCCAGACGCGGGCGCTGGCCGTGATGTCACCGGTGCCAGTGGGCTTGACCAGCATGCCGGAACCCATGAAGCCGCCGAGGACGAGCACCTGCCCGTCATGAACGACCGGACTGGTGTAAACGAGCGGATTCAGCCCGCCGCAACGCCAGACTTCGCGGCCGGTGTCGGGATCGAAACCATGCAGGAACTCTGGCAGGCTGATCACCAATTGCTCCCGGCCATCGATCTTTGTGAGGGCGGGCGTGCTGAAGCTGCCGATGATGCCGGGGCCGCGGCCGGCGAAGCCGTCGGTGCGTTCACCGGGCACCGGCTCGGGCAGGGCGACGCGCCAGATGGTTTCGCCATTCTTCAAGTTGAGCGCGTAGAAGGCGGAGTTGGTGCCAGGGCCGTGATAGATGAAAACGCGGTCGCCCAGGATCACCGGCGAGGAAGCGTTGCCCCAGGTATGAACCTGCGGGCCAAGATCGCGTTGCCAGAGTTCCTTGCCGGCGAAGTCGTAGGCGAAGACGCCGGCCGAGCCGTGGGTCGCGACGACGGTTTTGCCATCGGTCACGGGCGAGGCGGCGCAGTAGGGATTGTCGCCATGAGTGGGTTCTTCCCGGTCGAACGTCGTGCCCTTGATCCAGAGGAGTTTGCCGGTGCGGGCATCAAAAGACAGCACGCCGCGAAAATGATCCTGCTCGACGGCCTGGGTGATGAAGATCTGGTCGCCCCAGACAATGGGCGTGGAGTTACCGCGATCGGGGAGATCCACGCGCCAGCGAATGTTCTTGGTCGGACTCCATTCAACCGGCAGCTCGGTCACGGAGGAAACGCCGTTGCCGTGCGGACCCCGCCACGCTGGCCAGTTGGCCTGGGCCAGGGCGGGCAACAACAGGCCGGCGAGCAAAAATGAAACGCGGCGGGCGGTCAGGCGGGAGCAAAAGCGGCAGTTCATAGGCGCGAAAGTAGCAGAACCCGCCCGACTGCCAAGCGGCAAGACTCCTCGGAGCGGGCCGACTTTCCAGTTAAGTTCCGGCCGCTGGCTGCCGATGTGAAAACGTCAGCGCGGCCGGCAGTGTGATGGCCCGGAGCCCGCAGCCCAACGCGATCAACCAGCAACCATGAGGACGTCGATCTCCGAAGCGAAAGCCTGCGATTTCATCATCGGGCTGATCTATGAGCGGTGTCGCATCCGGTTGCACGAGGGCAAGGAGCCGCTGATCCGCGCCCGGCTGGGGAGGCGGATGCGCTTACACGGTCACGAGTCCCTGGAGGACTACTGCCATTTCCTCCAGAACGACGCGCCCGACGAGGAAATCACGGAAGTGGTGGATGCCCTGACCACCAGCTACACGAAATTTCTGCGCGAGCCGGACCATTTCGAGTTCATGGTTCAGCGGGCGTTGCCGGCGGTTCTGGCCGATGGCCGACGAAAGTTTCGGGTGTGGAGCGCGGCCTGCGCCACGGGCGAGGAGCCTTACAGCATCGCTTTTTATCTCGCGGAGCATTTTCCCCACGCCCAGGGCTGGGACTGGCGGGTGCTCGCCACCGACATTTCGACGAAAGCCCTGAAGCAAGCGAGCGAGGGTGTTTACCCGCTCGAACGCGCCGGGACGGTTCCGCCAGAGTGGCTGAAACGCCACTGCCAGCGCGGCACGGGTGAGCACGAGGGCCGGTTTCGCATCCGACCGGAACTGGCCGGCCAGGTGGATTTTCAACTTCTGAATCTGCTGGGACCAATCTCCTTCGCCGAACCCTTCGACTTGATCTTCTGTCGCAATGTGATGATCTACTTCGACCGGACGACGCAGGAACAACTGGCGACGAGTCTCGCGCGGTTCCTGGTGCCCGGCGGCTTCTTGTTGACCGGACACGCGGAAAGCCTCACCGGCCTGCGGGTGCCGTTCAAGTGCGAGCAGCCCAGCATCTACCGGAAACTCTGAATCACGCATGGCCTCCCCAACCATAGCCGGCTTGTTCGACCAGAAGGTCGTGGTGGGCATCGCCGACCTGGCGGTCTCGAACAACCCGACGCTGACCCTGGCGACCTACTCGCTGGGCAGTTGCCTGGGGATTTCCATCTTTGATCCCGTCGCCAAGGTGGGCGGTCTGTTGCACGTGATGCTGCCCGAATCGAAGATTGATCCGGACAAGGCGCAGCGGCAGCCGGCGATGTTCATGGACTCGGGCATTCCCGCGCTGTTTCGCGCGGCTTATGAACTCAAGGCGGAAAAGCATCGCGTGCAGATCTGCGTGGCCGGCGGCGCGCAGGTGATGGACAGCAGCGGCTTCTTCAGCATCGGCAAGCGCAATTACGAAATGCTGAAGAGCATCCTGAACGAACACGGCTTGAAAATTCACGCCGAGCAGGTGGGCGGCATGGTCAGCCGCTCGATGTATCTGAATCTCGCCACGGGCGAAGTGCGGCTCAAGGTTTCCGGCCAGCCGGAAGAAGTGATTTTATGCAGGAATTAGACGACTACATCAACAAGGTGAAACATCTGCCGCCCGCGCCGGTGGTGCTGCCGCAGTTGCTGCCGTTGTTGAACCAGCCGGACATCGACTGCAGCCGGGTGGTGGAGGTGATCACCTACGATCAGTCCCTGACGGCGGCGGTCATTCAGACCTGCAACAGCGCCTACTTCGCCGGCCGCTCCCCGGTCGATGACATCCAGGAGGCGATTCAACGGCTGGGCTTCCGCGAGGTGTACCAGATCGTGCTCGCCGTCAGCGGTTCCCGGGTGCTCGGCCCGGCGCAAAAAGGGTACGGGATTGCCGAGGGCGAGTTGTGGAAGCACTCGGTCTGCACGGCCGTCGCGGCGCAGCTCATGGCCGAGGACCAGGGCGGGGACACCAGCCTGGTCTTTACGGCCGCGCTCATGCATGACGTGGGCAAGCTGGTGCTCGCCGGCGCGCTCGAAAGCATCTACGCCAAAGTGGTGGAGGAGACCGAGCAGAACCAGTACTCCCTCCTCGAGACGGAGAAAAAACTCTTGGGCGTGCAGCACGCCGAGGTCGGTGGCCGGCTGCTGGCGCGCTGGAAGTTCCCGGCCAACCTCGTCAGCGCCGTGTGGTTTCACCATCAGCCCGAGGCCGCCAAACCGCACGAGAAGCTGGCCTCCTATGTTTACCTCGGGAACATGATCGCCCACTTCATGGGCTATGGTTTTGGCCACCAAGCCTTTGCCTTGCGTGGAAGGGCGGAAGCGCTGGAGATTCTGGGGCTGACCGCGGACGACCTGGCGCGGTACATGATGAAAACCTTGGAGAAGTTCGAGGAAGTGCAGAAGCTGTTCGGTGCCTTGAAGGAAGACTGAGGTCCCGACCGGCCGGGCGCTCTGCCGGAGCGTGATTTGCCCGCCGCTTGAAGCCGGGCCGGATTTCGGACTTGCGTTTTGGGAGGGTGGCCGGGACATTTCGCGCCTCTTTTTATGGATCAGCCGCAGCAGCCGCCACCGTCGCGCATCAGCTTTGAAGAAATCGTCGTCTGGGTCGATGACCGGAAGAAACTCATTCTGACCGTCATCGCGCTCATCGGCCTCGCGGGATTGGTGTATGTCAGCTACAACTCCAGCGAAGCGGGCAAGAAGCATCGTGCCACAGCCGCGCTCTTCAACTTCCAGGCGGCAAGCAACCTCTCCACGAACCCGCCCCTCGCCGCCAGTTATCGTGAGCTGTTGCCGCAAACCGAGGGGACCGGCGTCGCCCAGCACGTGAAACTGCGCGAGGCCGCGAGCCTCTACACGGCCGGCCAATACGCCGAAGCCCAGCAGGCGTTCGAGGCCTTCCTCCGCGATTTTCCGAACAGCCCGCTGCTTCCCGAGGCAACTTTGGGCGTGGCCGCCAGCTTCGAGGCCCAAGGCCAGACGGCCGAGGCGCTGACCCGTTATCAGGAGCTGACCACGCGCTTCCCGCAGTCTTCGCTGGTGGATCGCGCCCGGCTGGGACAGGCCCGGATTTTTGAGCAGCAGGGCGATCAAGCGCAGGCGTTGCGCATTTATCAGGACATCACCGCCAAGAACACGAACCCGATGAGCCAGTTCGGCCAGGGTTCCCCGCTCTTCATCGAGGCCAACCTTGCCGTGCGCCGCCTGCTCAAGGAAAACCCCGCCCTCCTGCAAACCAATTCCCCCGCCCCCACCCCGTTGATTGCACCCACGGAGCTGCCGTTGACCACGCCCGCCCCGACCGATCCCTGATGCGGACGGCGGGCGGTACCTGATGCAAAGCCAAACCCAGACTGGACGTTGATGGGCAGGGCAGGGAGAAAGTTTGTTTTATGAAGATTGCGATTATCGGCACGGGCTACGTGGGTTTGGTGACGGGGACGTGTTTTGCGGCGGTGGGGCACGAGGTGATCTGCGTCGATAACGACGCCAAGAAAGTCGCCCTGCTCCAGGGCGGCGGCATCCCCATCTACGAACCCGGCCTGGAGGAGTTGGTGCAGGAAAACGTGGCCGCCGGCCGGTTGCGCTTCACCGCCAGCACCGCCGAGGGCGTCGCGCAATCGCAGGTCATCTTCATCGCCGTGCCCACCCCGCCCCTGCCCGATGGCGGCGTGGACTTGAGCTTCATCGAGCGCGTCGCCCGCGAGGTGGCCGGGGCGATGACCGACTACAAGATCATCGTCGACAAGAGCACCGTGCCGGTGAAGACCGGGGAGAAGGTCGCCGAGACCATCCGCCGCTACTGCAAGGCGGCGGTCGAGTTCGACGTGGTGAGCAACCCCGAGTTCCTGCGCGAAGGGTTCGCGGTGGAAGACCTGATGAAGCCCGACCGCGTCGTGGTCGGCGTGGCCAACCCGCGGCCGGTCGCCGCCATGAAGGAGATTTACACGCCCTTCAACGCGCCGATCATCGTGACGGACATCAACTCGGCCGAGTTGATCAAGCACGCGGCCAACTCGTTCCTGGCGCTGAAGATCTCCTACATCAACGCCATCTCGGTGATCTGCGAAGCCTCGGGGGCCAACGTGCAGGAAGTGGCCCACGGCATCGGGATGGACGAGCGGATCGGCCGGCGGTTCCTGAACCCGTCGCTGGGTTTTGGCGGCAGTTGCTTCCCCAAAGACCTGAGCGCGTTCATCCAGATCGCCGGACAGCTCGGGTATGACTTCCGGCTGCTCAAGGAAGTGCAGCGGATCAACGCCGAGCAGATGGAGCGGTTCGTGAAGAAGATCACCGACACCCTGTGGGTGCTGAAGGACAAGACCCTCGGGGTGCTGGGGCTGGCCTTCAAGCAGAACACGGACGACGTGCGGATGAGCCCGGCGATCGACCTGTGCCAGCGGTTGCTGAAGGAAGGGGCGAAACTGCGGGTGTATGATCCGCAGGCGATGGAGAAGGCCAAAGCGCTGCTGCCGGAGAGTGAACACGTCACCTACGTGGCGGCGATGAACGACGTGGCGACGGGGTGTGACGCGCTGGTGGTGGCGACCGAGTGGCCGGAGTTTGCGCAGGTGGATTTGGAACGGGCCAAACGGGAACTGAGCCACCCGATCCTGTTTGACGGCCGGAACCTGTTCGACCCCGCCGAAATGGAACGCCTGGGCTTCGTCTATAAATCCATCGGTCGCTAACCCGGCGTGCTGCCGCGCTTCCAGCCGGCATTCCCCCGTAATCCCGACGCCCGCCGCAACGTGAGCCCGACCGTCATCGAAGTTGCAGCCGGATTGGTCTTCCATGAAGGTCGGCTGCTCATCACCCAACGACCGGCCACCGGACATCTGGCTGATCTCTGGGAGTTCCCCGGCGGCAAGCGCGAACCCACCGAATCCTTCGAAACCTGTCTGCGACGGGAGCTCCAGGAGGAACTGGCCATCGAAGTCACGGTGGGGATTATGCTTTCTGAGATCACCCACGAGTATCCGGAGAAAACCGTCCGCCTCCAATTCTTCAAATGCCGCTGGACCGGCGGCGAGCCGAGGGCCATCGGATGCCAGGCCTTTCGCTGGATCACCGTCGGGGAACTCAACGCCTATCCCTTTCCCGCCGCGGACGTCCGGTTGCTCGACCAGTTGAAGCACTCGCCGGAGTGGTGGCTCTGAGTCGCGCCCGCCGGCCAGTTCGCTTCATGGGATTGTCACCGAATTTTCGTCTGCGCTTCCCGTCGAAATCCGGCAATGTCCGCCCCGATGTCCTCGCCAAATTTGAAGCGTCGTGAGTTTGTCCAGTTTCTCGGAGCCTCCGCCGTCATCGCCGCCGGTCACCGGCTCGTGCCGAACTGGCTGGTCACCCGCGCGGATGAACCGCCGGCCGCCGCGACCCCACTGATTGATCAACTCGACTTCACGCCCGTGCCGGTTTCCCACGGAGATGAACTGCGCCTGGCGGATGGTTACGAGTATGAGGTGCTGCTGCGCCAGGGCGACGTCATCAATCCGCAGGGGGAACGCTATGGCGATCACAACGACTACCTCGCCATCATCCAGCGGGATGAACGCACCGGCTGGCTCTGGGTGAATCACGAGAACGCTTCAATGAAGTTTCTCCTGCCACCCGGCGTGAAGGACGACAGCTTTGAATACGCCGAGACGCGCCTCATGAACATGGGCGGCTCCTGCCTGCGCCTCGAACGGCGCGCGGATGGTTTCTGGCGTCCCGTGCTGCCGCACGCGGAGAATTTTCGCGTCGATGGCTTCAGCAGCCGCCTGACGTTGACCGGTCCCGCCGCCGGTTCGTCCTGGGTCGCCGGCGCGTACGAGGCGATTGGCAGCCTCGGCAATTGCAGCGGCGGGCTCACGCCGTGGGGCACGTTTTGCACGGCTGAGGAAAACTACAAGGACACCTGGGGCGACCCGGAGATGAAGGATCGGCCGCCGAACTCGGTGAAAGCCATCGCCCGGCCCTCCGAGCATTACGGCTACATCTGCGAGATCGATCCGGACACGCGTGAGCTCTTCAAGCACACCGCGCTCGGCCGGATGGCGCACGAGAATGTCGCTTTCAACTTCACGCGGGACGGCCGGTTGGTCGCCTACACGGCCGACGACCGCACCGGGCAATGCCTTTACAAGTTCATCTCGCGCGAGCGTTACGAACCTGCCGCCGGCAAGGCGAACCGCCGCCTGCTCGCGGACGGTGTCTTGCATGTCGCCGACACGAAACGGGGCCGCTGGATTCCGCTTGATCCGTCGCGGCAGGGCGTGCTCCGTCGCCACGGGTTCGACGTGGCCCGCGTCGGTGTGAACACACGCACGGCGGCGAAGCTCGTGGGTGGCACGCCGCTCGCCCGGCCCGAGGATGTCGAAGTGCATCCGGTCACCGGCGAGGTATACGTCGCGCTGACTTCGTGGCAGCCGAAAGGTGCGAAGAAGCAGACGGAAGCCTACTTTCCGGACGTGGCCGGCGCGCTGGGCCGCCTCCGGGAACGCGACGGCCACGCGGGCGCGCTCAAGTTCGACTTCGACATCCTCTTTCCCGGCCATCCGGACACCGGGCTGGCCTGGCCGGATAATATCTCCTTCACCGACGCCAACCACCTGCTGGTGACGACGGACTTCAGCGTGAAGACCAAGCCGGTGAAGAACAGCTCGCAGGAATTCTTCGGCAACAATTTCCTCGTCGTCATCCCGACCAGCGGCCCGAAGGCCAACCAGGTCATCCGTTTTGCCGCGGCTCCGCATGGCGCGGAGTTTTGCGCACCCACGCTCACGCCCGACCGCCGCGAGTTGTGGATCAACGTGCAGCATCCCGGCGAAGACACGAGCAAGCGGGAGGAACCCACCAGCCGCTGGCCGGACGGCGGCGATTCGTTTCCCAAGTCGGCGATGGTGGCGATCAGAAGAAAGGCTTGAGCGCTGGCGCTGCCTGACGTGGCTTACAAAGCGGAGTTGGGGTTACACTTGTCGCCAAGGAGTCGCCGTGTAGTTTCCCGAGCATGACAAGGCTCAAGCGGCTCTGCATCGACTGGTTCTGGCCGGACCAGACCACGTTTCTCACCAAGGGTCGGCGCTACGCGAAGCTGTATTTTTTGGGGGGCGGCGATACGGGACGCTCTATCTGGCTCTTGGCAGCCTGTGCTGCGTTTTGGTGCTGCCCGGCGTCATGTATTGCTTCTACTTGGTAAAGGTAGAACTCGAACCGAGAGTTGCCCACGCAATCGCCGAATACGAAGTTGCCATCAAGGCATCGGAGAGAGCGGCAGTCGCCGACTTTGAAAGGGCTCTCCACTGGCTTCGTGAACTCTCCTGGCTTCCAGAGTTCGTCTGTTACCTGTTTCTGCTCATGACGTTTATTCTGGCGGGTTGGGCATTTGGCTGTGGGATCTTGCTCTTGCGTGCCAACCAAGCGTTGTCCAAAGAAATGCAAATGCCTCCGGACGGTTCAAGAATCATCAAGTATCAGGAATGACCCAGACAATGAGCCACGGTCCTAATCGAGTTGTCGGCTCCTTCCGCTTCAATCACACAAAAGTCCGCCGGTTGCCCCACTTTGAATTCACTCGTCCAGCCCATGAATTCGGCGGGGCGCAGCGATGATGCGAGCCACATTTCCTGCCAGGGCTTGTCGGTCATTTGCGTCGCGCGTCGGACGCCCTCGACGGGGGTCAGTGCCGAACCGGCGAAGTTGGTTTTCCCGGGCTGACGCACGATGCCATCCGCGCCGACTTCGAGTCGCATTGGACCGAGCGTGAAGGTTTGGGCGACAGGAATGTCGCCCTTCCGGGTTGCGCCCGCCGCGGCCATCGCGTCGGTGGTGTGCAGGATCTGATACGGCTTCAACAAGCGGTGGATCAGCCGGAACAAGGCCGGCGCGACGTGGTGCGTGTCGGGAATCAAGCTGACCGCCAGCCCCGGCGTGTCGAGCACGCGCCACAGAATGTTGTCGTGGCGGTCGAGTTGTTGCGGACAGGCGTTGCCGAGATGCGTGAAAGCGGTCGCCCCGGCAGCCACGGCCGCGCGCAGTTGCGTGGCGTTCGCGTTCGTGTGCCCCAGACTGACCTTGAAGCCCAGCCCAACGGCGTGCTGGATCGACTCCATCGAACCGGCGCGTTCCGGCGCGAGCGTCAACAAAACCGGATCACTGCCGGCGGCGGCGCGAAGTTCATCCATCAGGGCCGGCGTGGGATCACGCATCTTTGCCGGATCATGCGCGCCGCAGTAACCGGGCTCCGGCGACAGGAACGGCCCTTCGAGGTGCCAGCCGACGATGGCCGCGCGCAGTTCTTCGTTCGCGGTCACCAGCGAGCGCGCCCGACTCAGGCGTGTCAGCAGGGTCGGCCATTCGTCCGTGATCAGGGTGAACAGGATGCGCGAGCAACCGTCGCGACGCAGCGCGCGGATGGCCGTCAGCAGTTGCCCGCTGGTGAGTGCGTCCTGCTGAAAATCAATCCCCGCGTAACCGTTCACCTGGAGATCGACGAGCGGTGGCGCGAGCCAGCGGTGCTCCGTATCGGCCGCTTCCGCGGCGGGCTGGAGACTGATGATCCGGCCATCTTCCCAGGTGAGTTTCACCGGCATGCCGGTGCGCAGAAAGCGCGCGGTGACGGAGCCGGAGTTCATGCCACGGCGGCCGGTTCTTCGGCCTTCGATTCGACAGCCGGTTGTTCGGCCCGGACGGTCGCGGTGGCGCGCTTGCGGAACAAGGAGTCCACCACGTTGCGGACGTACTGCTCGTCGGTGAGCCCTTCGCTCGCGTCCGGGGGAAAGCTGACCAACTCGCGGAAGTGGGCCGCCAGTTCGCTGAAAAGTCTGACCCGCGCCGCCGGCTCGAAGTCGTCGCGCCGCAGCAACGCGCGCAAGGCCAGGTCCGCTTCGGCGGGGGTGACGCGCTGCCGGAGCCGCGCTTCGAGATGCGGGTGCTGGCGAAGCGAGTTGAATTTGCCGGCGAGCAGTTGCTCCACGTCCGGGGTGTCGAGGCGCGGCATCCGGATGACGACGGTGTTGGCCGCGATGTCGCCCAGGCGTTGCGCGTGGCGGTTGAGCAGGCAGGCGAGCCCGCCCACCACGTAGAACGCAGGCAGGAAATCAACGGCCCGCAAAAGGTTCCGCACGACCACCTGGCTGGGTTGCAGCCGCATGCCTTCGAGATCAACCACGCGCAGGCGCAGGAGCCGTTTGCCCACGGTCTGACCGCGCCAGAACCATTCCAGCAGGATGCTGTAGGAAAGGGTTATCACAAACATCAGGATGATGCTGATCGCCTGCGCGAGGTCCGGGCTGACGAAACCGATCAGCGTCGCAATCAAGCCGATCACGTTGCTGAGAATCAGGATGCAGAGCAGGTCCACGCCCCACGCCAGGAAACGCGTGGCCGGCCCGGCGAGCCGGGTGGCGAAAACCACTCCCTCCGGCGTGCGAACGGTGAGGGTCTGGGCGCGGGCGTTCATGGTGGCGTGACGGCGGAGTGTGCCGGGAGCGGCCCGCCGGGGACAAGTCACAAGCGCGGTGGCCAACCGTAGCGCAGATTGTCAATCTGCTGTGTCGCGGATTGTTAATCCGCAGTTTTCCCATTGTTCGCCGACAGAAACGTATTTCTGACCTCTGCCGAATGCCATTCGGCGACACGGCAGACAGACTGTCTGCGCTACGTTGACTGACCGGCCGGCCGTTTTGGAGAACACTGCCTGAGCCATCGCGCCCAGGCATTGGGCAGATTTGATTCTTGAGGCGGCCGACCGTCACCGCCATTCTTTCGAGACTCCATGAGAACGTTGATTCTGTCCCTCGGGCTGGGGTTGCTCGCGCTCCAGCACTTGCCCGGTGCCGACTCGCCTTCACCCGTGACGCAAATGTGGGCGCGGCATTTCGAGGCCGAAACGAAACGCATCAGCGCGCACACCTTCGCCGGGATCGAGACGCGCGCGGACTGGGAGCAACGCGCCCCGGAATACCGCCGGCAGTTGCGCGAAATGCTGGGACTCGATCCATGGCCCGAGCGCACGCCGCTCAACGCCGTCGTCACCGGCACCACCGAGCACGCGGACTTCACTGTGGAGAAGGTGCATTTCCAATCATCGCCGAGGCTGTATGTCACCGGTAATCTGTACGTGCCGAAAGAGCGCGACGGCCGGTTGCCGGCGGTGCTCTACGTCAGCGGTCACGGTCCGTCCAAGAAGGGCGGCGTGAGCTTCGGCAACAAGGTGAGCTACCAGCATCACGGTGCGTGGTTCGCCCGGCACGGTTACGTGTGTCTGATCATCGACACGATCCAGATGGGCGAAATCGAGGGCCTGCACCACGGCACTTACCGGGAAGGCATGTGGTGGTGGAACTCGCGCGGCTACACGCCGGCCGGAGTCGAGGCGTGGAACTCCATTCGCGCCATCGACTACCTCCAAAGCCGGCCCGAGGTGGACCCGGAAAAGATCGGCATGACCGGCCGCTCCGGGGGCGGCGCTTACTCGTGGTGGACGGCCGCCATTGATGAACGCGTGAAAGTCGTCGCGCCGATCGCCGGCATCACCGATCTGCACGACCACGTGGTCGAGGGCGTCGTGTCGGGCCACTGCGATTGCATGTTCATGGTGAACACCTACCGCTGGGACTACGCGCAGGTCGCCGCGCTTGTCGCGCCCCGGCCGCTGCTCATCGGCAATACGGATCGCGATGCCATATTCCCGCTCGCGGGCGTGGTGCGCGTGCATCGTCAGGTGGCGGACATTTACAGACTGCTCAATGCCGGGACCAACCTCGCGTTGCTGATCACCGAAGGTCCGCACAAGGACACGCAAGACCTGCAGGTGCCGGTCCTGCGCTGGTTCAACCGCTTCCTCAAGGGCGAAGATCCGCTCATCCGCCTCGCCGCCGAGAAATTTTTCGAACCGGAACAGCTCAAGGTCTTTCCCACGCTGCCCGCCGACGAGATCGTCACGCAGATTCACGAAAGCTTCGTGCCCACCGCGACTGCTCCCCAGGTGCCGGCAGATCGCGCGGAGTGGGAACGCATGAAAGCCGGCTGGCGGGAAGAGTTGCGCGAGAAAGTGTTCGCGGGCTGGCCACGCGAAACCGAGACTGCGGGCGTCACCGAAACCTCGAGCCACCGATCCGGTTCCATACGTGTGCGCGTGTTCGAGTTGGAAACGCAACCGGGACTCACCCTGCCGATGGTGATCCTTGAGCCACGCGGCCGGTCGCAGGGCGGACCGGAATTGCGCGTGCTGGGTCACGTGGACTGGCAGGCAGCCGCCACGACGCTGGCGGAGCGCTTCGGCGTCCATGGCCTGGCCTCGCCCACGACGCAGATCAACGAGCCGGCCACGGCGGGTGCCCCTGCGATCATCCCGGAAACCCTCGAGCATCCACTGATTCTGTTCGCACCGCGGGGAGCCGGCCGCACCGCGCCAGACGTGGATGCGCGCAACTTCATCCAGTTTCGCCGTCGCTTCATGATGCTCGGCCAGACGCTCGACGGCATGCGCGTCTGGGACATCCGCCAGACGGTTCAGGCCTTGCACCGGGAATTCAATCTCGACCGCCGCCCGCTCACCGTTAGCGCCAGCGGCTCGATGGCGGTCAACGCACTGTTCGCCGCGCTCTACGAACCCCGGGTAGCCGCACTGCGCCTCGACGATGTGCCTGGCAGCCTGCGGGCCGGGCCGGACTACTTGAACGTGCTGAAGGTGCTGGAACTGCCGGAGCTCGTGGCCGCCGTGAGCACTCACCGGCCGGAAGCCCTTGACCTCGACACGTTGCCGGCCGCCGCGACGGATTACGCCCGGCGGGTTCAGCAAAGTCTGGGTCGGGTGGCTGGGCGATGAAGCGCACCGCGCGCAGCCGTGTGTGTGGCGTGGGGAATTTCCCCGAAAAATCCGCGTGACACGAAAGGCTGCTTCCCTATATTGCCCGCCCTTGCTGCGACCCTATCGTCCAGCGGTTAGGACACCGCCCTTTCACGGCGGTAACCGGGGTTCGAATCCCCGTAGGGTCGCCAATT
>CAYXDZ010000052.1:0-4811 GCA_964463815.1 uncultured Verrucomicrobiota bacterium
GGCCAGCATTTGAGGATCGGCAGATTCAACAGCGATGGAGGCGTCGGGGAGGTTGGGGGCAATTGCACCATGCCGGGCGGAAGCGCGGATGGAGGATGGGGGATGGAGGATGGATTTCCCGACGTGCGACTTTCGCCATCTTCTATCTTCGATCTTCTACCCTCGTCATCGAACTTCTGGATCACTTCCTTGCACGGCCCGGTTTTCACCACCTTGGGTTTCGCGTGTCGCAATTCAATCGCGGTGGAGAACAGTTTGATGGCTTCCTTGAAACTGGTCGGCGGTTTGGCCTTCATGAGCGAGCCGAGTTCGTTGGCGACTTCTTCCACCGTGTTCGCGCCCATGCTCATGGCCATGCGTTTGTAGGAGCCGAGCGTGTTGATGGCGACGGGAAAGGGCGAGACGACGCCGTTGACGGTGGGTTGCTCGAACAGCAGCGCCTTGCCGCCACCGGGCAGCTTCATCTCGCGGTCGGCGATCTCGGTGATCTCGAGTTCGGTGGCGACGGGTTGCGAAATGCGTTTGAGTTCGCCCGCGCGGTCGAGGGCGGAAACGAAATCCCGGAAGGAGTCATAAGCCATGCGCGAAGGTTACCAGAGCTTGGCGGGGCGGCAATGCGGCAGACGCGAGCGCCTGGCCGGGCATTTGACAAGCACACGAATCCGCCTTCCCCTCAGCCCATGAGTCCGCGCGCGAAACGCCTAGTCATCGTGCTGGCGGCGGCGCTGGCCGCCCCCGTCATCATATTCAAGTGGATGAGCCTGACAGGCAAACCGCCGGAGCGCCCGGAAACAGTGGTCGCCCTGCCCGGTTGTCCGGCATCGCCGAACTGCGTGGTCAGCCAGAACGCGGATGCCGAGCACGCCGTCGCACCGCTGAAGCTTGCAGGTGATCCGGCTGAGGAATGGTCGGCGCTGCGCGAGGTTATTCGAACCCTTGGCGGCGAATTGAAACGCGGTGATGAGCGGTATCTGCACTTCGAGTTTCGCAGCCGGGTCTTCGGTTTCGTGGATGACGTGGAGTGCCTGTTGAATGAAGCCGCCGGGCAGGTGGAGATCCGCTCGGCCTCGCGCGTGGGCTACAGCGATCTCGGAGTGAACCGGCGGCGGGTGGAAGCGATTCGCACGGCGTTTGCGAAACGGCGGGCTTCGGCGGAAGCACGTTGATCCGCCCTCACGTGGCCGGCACGTAGCGCTGGAACAGGAGCGCCAGCACGAACAAGCAGAGCAACGCGAGGCCGGTCCAGAGGCTGCCGCCGCCCACGGCCAACAAATCGACCAACACGATGCCGGCCAGCAGCCCGGAGACGGTGCGGCCGAGATTGCGCTCGGCGGTCCAGAAGGTGTGGCGCACGCAGAAGATCACCCAGCCCGCGAGCACGAGCGACAAGAGCACGGCCTGGGTTCGGTACCCGCCGTTGTTGATCAGTTGCGTGAGGAGAATCGGCGCGGCCAGGGCCAGCACCGGCCAGAGCGCCACGGGGGAGTTCACGGTCTCGCGGCGCGCGATATAGCTCAACCCCACCACGTACGCACCCAGCACGACCGCGCACCAGGCGGCGTAGCCGGTGATGCCCGCCGCGCCCGAGCTGGCCGCAAGCAGGAACAGCCAAAAGCGGCAACCGGCCATCAACACCGGCGCAAACGCCACCCATTTGTGGACGACATCGTAGAGAACGATCGTGCCCAGCAGGAGCACCGCGAGGATGGAAGTGGTTAACCCCAGAGGGACCAGGAGCAGGGCCCCCGCACCGAGCATGACGAGGGCGAGCCACCAGACCGCCCCCGCCGTGATGTGCCCGGCGGGGATCGGCCGCTCGGGGCGATGCTGGCGGTCGAAATCCACATCAATGGCGTCGTTCAGATACATGCCGCCGACGTAGAGAAACGTGGCCCCCAGGCACACATCGAACAAGACCCAGCCGGAACCGCCGCCGCCCAGCAACCAGCCGGCAAGGCAATTGGACCAGACCGTGGGCAGATTGGACACCCGGCCGAGGATCAGCAGGGCCCGCCAGAACTCCGCGCGTTCGGTCATGGTTTCGCCAGCCGCAGCCACGCCACGACGGGGAAATGATCGCTGGGATACCGGCCGTCCCGCGCACACTCAATGATCTGCGTGGCCGAGGTCTGCACCGCGCCCCGCGTGAGGATCCAGTCGATGCGCTTGGACTCGCGCACCGCCGGCCGGAACCCATTGAAGGTGTTCAACGTCGGGTCGCCTTTGCGTTCCGACGCCGTCTCCCAGGTGTCGGCAAAATAACCATCGCCCACCAACGTGGCATAGGCGGGGTTGTCGCCCGCCACCGCATTGAAGTCGCCCACCAGAATGACCGGCAGCTCGGCGTCGAGCTTGGCGACCCGTTCGCGGATCAATTGCGCGCTCTTTTCCCGGGCCTCCTGAATTTGATGATCGAAGTGCGTGTTCATGAAATAGAACCGCTGCTTCGTCACGCGATCAAGAAACTGCACCCAGGTGACCATGCGGCGGTTGGAGTTGCCCCAGGTCGTCGAGCCGATGACTTCGGGCGTGTCGCTCAACCAGAAGTGATCGTATTCGAGCGGCTCGAACCGTTCGCGCCGGTAGAAGACCGCCATGAACTCGCCCCGGCTGCCGCCATCGCGGCCGAGCCCGATCCAGGCATACTCGGGCAGGTCCGCCGCCAGGTTCTTGAGTTGATGATACACGCCCTCCTGGGTGCCGATCAGGTCGGGCATGAGCTCGCGCAGACAGTCGCTCATCAACGGCCGCCGCTCCGGCCAGGCGTTCGGCCCTTGCTCGCTGGCGAATCGGAGGTTGTAGGCCATGACGACGAGCGGTTCGGCGCGGGCGGACGACCAGCCCAGGCCGGAGAGCAACACGCCGAGGCACAGCAGGCGGAGGCAGAAGGTTTTCATGATCGTAAATTGAATGGCTTGATCAACGAACCGCGGGCACGGCGCGGCGGGATGATCGGCATTGTGGGAAACGCGCCGGAAGGCGTCAAGATTTGCCACTTGTTTTCCCGGGAAACTTCCCCGGAAATGCCCCGCATGTTGCGCCAGCACCTGGAAGACCTTGCGATCCACACCCGCGGCCGCGGCTTCCGCATGATCACCGCCGAGATTGCGCAGACCGTCGCCGCCGCCAAAGTGCGGACCGGGCTTGTCACGCTGCACCTGCGCCACACGTCCGCGTCGTTGCTGATTCAGGAAAACGCCGATCCCGACGTGCGGCGTGACCTGGAGGCGTTCTTCCAGCGACTGGTGCCCGATGGTGATCCGCTGTTTGTGCATACCTGCGAAGGCGACGATGACATGCCCGCGCATGTGCGGACCGCGTTGACGACGGTGAACCTGAGCATCCCCATCGCCGATGGTCGGATGGTCCTCGGCACCTGGCAGGGAATTTATCTGTGGGAACACCGCACCCACCCGCACCCGCGGCAGCTCGTCGTGCATGTGATCGGGGAGTGAGGCGTGAGGGGTAACCCGTAATGCGTAATGCGTAAACGCCCATGCTTGGGCGGTAGGCTTACGATTTACCCCTTACGTTCTACCCGCCTCCCTACGACACCGGTGTCAGGTTGCTGGCGACATCCGTGCGGTAGGCCTTGAACGCGGGCACCACGCCGGCCAGGGCGGCGGCGGCGATCATCCCGAACGGCGCCCACAACATCACCGGATGCCAGGCAAACGGATTGAGCACGACGCCCGTCTGCGCACGGATGACATTCGCGGCTCCGCTCATGATCGCGAGGTAGATCGCGAAGGCGATGGCCATGCCCAGCGCGGCGATCACGGTGGATTCCAGGATGATCGTGGCGAAGACCGTGTATCGCCGTGCACCCAGCGCCCGCAGGATCGCGAAGTCGCGCCGCCGTTCGTTCATCGAGTTGTAAATGCTCGCGAGGATGGAACCGGTCGCCACGGCGGCCACCAGGTAGGCCACGATCGCGAGCACGCGGTCGAACCAGCCAATCTTGTCGAAGAGCTGCGCCATGATCGTGCCGATGGGCCACGCGAGCGTCAGCCGGTTGCCCTGGCGGTTGTACAGCGTTTCGAGCTGCTGGCCGGCGACCGGCGTGCGCAACTTCACGAGCACTGCGCTGATATCGGTCGCGGTCCGGGGATCGTGGCCGGCCATGTTCTGCACGCCTTCGAGCGGAATCCAGATCACGCGGTCCATCGGCGAGTTCGAAGGTTCCAGCACGCCCACCACGACGTAGGTTTCCTCGTGTTGATCGGCGGGATTGAAAATCAATCCGTGATACGGCTGGAAGGTGTCGCCGACTTTCAGGCGCAGGCGCTGCGCGGCGAAACTGCCCAGCGTCGCCTCGCGATAGCCTGCGTTGAAAACGCGTCCGGCCGCGGGGGCCAGCTTGCGACCGGGCTCGATCTCGATGTCCGTGAAGAGATTCGTCACCGTGCCGACGATGCGATAGCCGAGGTAATTGTCCCCAACGGCGAGCGGAATGGCATGCTGCACTGCGGGGCGCGCGGCCAGGTCGAGATAATCCTGCCAGGCGAGGTTGCCGGGCGAGGATTCGAGATGATAAATCGCGTTGAGCACGAGTTGCAGCTTCGAGCCGCGCGCGCCGAGCACGGCGTCGAAGCCGCCGGTGATGTTGGTGAAGGTCTGGCTGGACTGCGTCTTCACCACCCAGACGGACATGAGGAGGCCGCCCGCGAGCGCGATCGAGAGCGCGGTCACCCACGTGGACAACGCGTGCTGGCGAAGGCTTTTGAGAACAAGATGAAACAGGCTCATGCGATTGGTCGAACAGCGACGAGGGTAACGGACGTTGCGGGAACGGGCAATGTTCAGGTGGA
>CAYXDZ010000052.1:4911-13501 GCA_964463815.1 uncultured Verrucomicrobiota bacterium
CCGGAAAGGACTTCACTTTGGTCTGGCAGTTCCGACACGGGCTGGCACTTTCCCGATTCGTGACTCTTGCCCGGCGCGTATTTGCCGCATGAAGCGCCTCTATGTCCAGGCAGTGCTGGTGCTCACGCTGCGCCCCGGCGACATCGTGGTTCTGGACAACCTCTTGCCCCACAAAAGCGACCCGACCCTCGCCTTGATCCACCAGGCCGGAGCGGCGGTCCGGTTCCTGCCGGCCTACTCACCGCATCTCAACCCCATCGAAATGATGTGGAGCAAGGTCAAACAGTGGCGGCGCGGCGTGTCGGCCCGCACCCCCGCCGAAGGGATCACGGCGATCGGCCCGGCCCTGGCTCCGGTGACCGACCGCGACACCCTCAATTGCTTTCCCATTTCGGCTATAGTATTTGTTGATTGGCTCTAGCACGCGGACCGCAG
The DNA here is from genome assembly GCA_964463815.1 of uncultured Verrucomicrobiota bacterium. GTDB lineage: Bacteria > Verrucomicrobiota > Verrucomicrobiia > Limisphaerales > RI-55 > RI-55. The sequence continues at coordinate 5,347 of CAYXDZ010000052.1, forward strand.
CGGGCTGGGAGTTGAGGTCAGCTGCCGGTTGCGTCACCGCTGGAGTAGAAAGCGTAGGCAGTTGTTCAGGGGGACAGACATGGTGGAAGGCTCGTGCTCCCGTGTCTGCTCTGATGTTTTCTTTTCAAATCGCCTCGAGGAGCCTCGTTTCCGGGCGGTGCTGCATCCCTCCGAAAGTTAGATTTTCATGCTGGCGGCAAGCAGCGCATCCTGGACGGGCAACGAGGCCACCCTTCGTAAATGGTTTCACCCAACTTGCGCCCTGTCCTTCGCCCAGATTGGAGCACACGCATGAAGCCCGGCAGCAAGCGGTTGATCCGCCCGCATCAACTGATCGACCGACGGGCGCGATAGACCACCATTCTGGGAGCCTGGTCAGTGGTGTAATACGCCAGCATGTCCGCAAATTTCATCAAAATCCACGGCGCGAACGGTGCCGAGCCATTCTTGGTGAACACCACGTCGTCCGCCACCTGAACGCAAGCGTGGATCGCCGTCCCGGCACGGTCGTAAAAGACCAGGAGGTCGCCCAGAGCGCGGGCGCCTTCCACCACGTCGTATTCGGCAGCCAGGTGCTCCAGGCGGTAGGCTGTATCCAGAAAGCGATTTTCTGGAGTTCGCCGGCTATAATTCAAAGCCGTCCAGAAGCAATCCGTGACCAGCGCGTTGCGGTCGGCGTCCGGATCGGGGTAGGTGAAAAGGCGGTCCCGGGCGAACGCCGGCAGGAGATAAGCGACATCCAGCCGGCCGGTGTTCGGTTTGCGCTCCAAGGATTCGAGCAACGACCGCAGCGCCTGGGCGTTGCCGCCGTTGGCCCAGTAGGCCACCAGCGACGAAAGGTCGTCGTGGGGTTCTATTCTTATAAATGCGCGCACGGCCGGAGTGCGCGAAAGCAGCTTGAGCAAGGGCAACCGCTCGGATTCGGGAATCTGCCGGCCAACGGTGGCCAGATCGGAGAAGAAGACCTGGCCGTGTCGGTGATACAGGAGCTTTTGAACAAGCGTGATGGTCGCCGGGCTCAGGCTGGTTTGCTCGAACCAGATGTGGGTGTGGGTGGCGGGCAAAAAGAACGGATCGTTGATGAACGGATTCCCCGGGTGGTGGGCAAGCTGCGTGTAGATGTGTGCCCGCACCGGGGGTGGCATTTCCAGCACCAGTTCATGGGGCGGCAGAATGGCATACCCGGCATCCAGTTGGTGCCAGTTCTTGGGATTGCCCAGCCACTGGTGTTGTTCCTCCGCCAGGCCGGCTTCAGCAAACAGCTTCTGCAATTCCTCCTTGGAAATGTTGGAGAACACCCATGGATAAGCCTGGTAATAGCCCTCAACATTGCGCAGCAGTGCGTCCGGGCGCTCCAGCAGGATCCGCTCGGTTTCCAACCGGCCCCAGGTGGGAAGGGTTGTGGATTCACTCACGAACCGTGTCTCCTCCTTTTCGGCAACAACCGATGCAGAAATCCGGGCGTTCGCCTGGCGCAGGACGACATTGTATCCAGCCAGGAGGACGGCGATGGCGAAGCAGATCAATGCCGCTGCCCGCCATGCGTTTACCGAGGCTTGCGAAGGGACGCTCGCCGCGGAACCGGGGCCATGCTTTGAGTTTTGATGCCTGCGGACTCCCATAATTGGCAAATAGACCACCACGCCGCCAACCAAGGTTTCGGACTAGGGACCGAGTATCCAAAATCACAAAGCAATAGTTTTATAAATGAAGCACATAATTTCCATTTATCAGCTCAAACCTGCAAAGCATGCACGCCTTATCCAATCCAATGGTTTGCGGCGGCCGAGCGGCCGGTGTGGAGATCGACCCAACCGCAGACCAGGCCGGGGCACCCGTGCGAACGAAGGTTTGCTCACGCATACCGCAGCGGGGTCGTTCGATTTCATCACCACCAAGGATTGCGCTGAATCATCGGCCGTTGGTTGGAGAAATTTTCCGTCGCCTCACCGGCGCGGTTGGCTTCTAATCGCCGGTCATGAGCCAGCAGACTGCGCCACGCATCAATAAAATCCCGTTTCTCCTCACCGACCTCGTGTTCATCGGCGTGGCGCTCGGGATTATTTACCGGAGCCAGTTGCCGATCGGCGGATCTCAGATTTTGGCGGTCGTGGTGTGCGTGGCGCTGGGTGCCTGGGCGTGTCTCACCCCGTTCCTGCGGGATCACGACGCCGCCATGCGCCGCGCGGAGTCGGATTATCTCGCCGACACCGTCCGCCAGATCCAACACCTCAAGGAGGTTGGCAGCGTGGTGCAGTCCGCGTCCGCGCAGTGGCAGATTTTTCAGGAGAACTCGGCCGAGACGAGCGCGGCGATGCAGCGGATGGCCAATCAACTCACCAATGATGCCCGTAATTTTGCCGAAACCCTGAAACAGGCGAATGACGTCGAGAAAATGGCGCTGCGCCTCGAAGTGGACAAACGCAAACGCGCCGAAGGTGAGTGGCTCAAAATTCTCGTCGGCATGCTGGATCATGTTCACGCACTCCACCAGGCGGCCGTGCGCTCCGGGCAGGAGAATGTGATCCGGCAGATTACGAGCTTCCAAACCGCCTGTCGGGATCTCGGCCGACGCGTGGGCCTGGTGGCCGTGGAAGTTCAACCAGGTGATGCCTTCAATCCGACCGTCCACCGAGTACAGGAGGAAAATCAACCGGCTGCTGAAGGGGCCGTGATCGCCGGCATGCTGGCCACCGGGTTCACCTTCCAGGGTCAACTCGTGCGGCCGGTGCTAGTGGCCGTGGAATCCGCGATGGACTCGTCGCCGGAAGTTGCCGGTTCCGAAAACTCCGGTTCTATTAATGAGTCATCGCCGTTGGAACCCGGCGATTCGGACGCTGATTGGGATGCGGACGAACCGGATGATCGACGGCCGGTGGTCTGAGCCGGCGGACAACTTTTCGCCTCGTCTGAATCATCGTGGGTCGCGGCCGTCCAAAGACTGCGACCGCTAACTTTTCACCACTTGATTCCATGGCGTTGCTCGAAATCACTGATCTCCAAAAGAACTACCGCGATCCGGAAGGCTCGCTTCTCCGGGTGGTTGATGTCCCCGCGTTCACCCTCAACGACCGCGAGCAAGTGGCCTTGCGAGGCGAAAGCGGCTCCGGCAAGACCACCTTGCTCCACCTGATCGCGGGCATTCTCAAAGCCGATCACGGCACGATCCGAATCGCCGGTCGCGAGATGACCGGGTTGGCCGAAGCCGGTCGGGATCAACTCCGCGCCCAGTCGATTGGCTACATTTTTCAGACCTTCAATCTCCTGCAAGGCTGCACCTGTCTGGAGAACGTGCTGTTGGGGATGAAGTTTGGCCCCGGCATTGACCGGCCGTTTGCGGAAGAACTCCTCCGGCGGGTCGGGTTGAGCGACAAGCTGCGGCATCTTCCCCGGCAGCTTTCCGTCGGCCAGCAGCAGCGGGTCGCCGTCGCGCGCGCGCTCGCCAACCGGCCCAAGCTCGTCCTCGCCGACGAGCCGACCGGCAATCTGGATCACGTCAACGCGGCGGCCTCGCTCAAGTTGATCCGCGAGGCCTGTCGGGAGAACGGCGCGGCCCTGTTGCTGGTCAGCCATGATCGGGAAGTGCTGGGTGGCTTCGAACGCGTGCTTGATCTGCAAACCCTCAACCGGGCCGCGGCTCCGGTCGAAGCAACGCCATGAACCCGCGCGACACAACTGGTTCGCAAAAGGACGGAAGCATCCGGCTTGGATCACTTGCATTGGCGTGGCTGGTTGTTGGTGCTTCGGCCCTGGCTGCGGAAGGGCCGGAAGTCACCGCAACCATCGAAGTGCAACCAGCGGAGGTCTATGTCCTCGGGGATGATATCCCGCTGATCTGGAACTTCACGAATCAATCCACGAACTCGCTGGCGATGCTGTGGGAGGGCTGCTGCCGGTTGAATGGCAAGTTGTCCGTGACCACCGGGGGACAGCCGGTGGAAATCCTGCCGCCGGGAGCTTCGACCTTTCACACTTACTCCAAGGCGGAAACCCTGCCGCCCGGCCAGCCGATGAAGTTCAGCTCCTTGCTGGCCGACTGGGTGCGTCTGCCAACCGGTGGGGAGTTTGAACTGGGGGGTCAGTACACCGGCGTGCTCCCAAATCAGACACCGCAGATTCCCGCCGGCACGGAACTTTGGCGGGGCACCGCCCGGGCGACCTCCGCCCGGCTCGAGGTGCTTGACGTCGATGACTACCTGGGGCAGCGCCCGGCACGTTCGCAGGCGCGTGGACTGGAGGTCCAACTCACGGGACCGAATCGCCTGCCGCCCTTGGAAGCGGTCACCTTCACCGCCACCTTCAAAAATCTGACCGATGCTCCGCTGACACTCGACTGGCCGGGAACATTTCAGCTCTGGCTGGTGGACGAACGCGGCTGGCGGCTGACCCAGGCGATCAAGTTCCTGCCGGTGGCCGCCGAGAAACTCGCGCTTCCGCCCCGCGGCGAACTCCGCCGCGAGTTTCAGCTTTCCTCCGCCGATTTGAACGGTGAACCGTTTGGCTCACTGCAACTGTTTCTTGATCTCGGCGCGGGTGCGGACGGAGCACGGCGGGTTCCCTCCACGGACTTGGAAGTCGCCTGGGAACTGAACCCGGCGGATACCGTCGCCTTGCTGAACGCCGCTGCGGGCGGGAGTTCGGCCGGCATGCGCAATCCGCCGCTCAAGCTGTTGCGGCAGTATCTGGCCGCGTTGCTGCCGCAGCTCCGCGAGCTTCGCGCGGAGGAGCTGGACGGTGACCGCGCCCGCCAGTTGCGCGACCAGTTGGTCCTCGCCGGTTGCGTGCTGCCGCTCGCGCCCAAACCGGGGGCTGTGTTCCTGCCACTGGAACGAAACGCGACGGGTGCGTGGTCGGTGGCCTTGCCCGGTTCCGGGTGCGAGTCAATTACCGGACTGGAAGCAGCCGCGCAAATTGAGCGCATCGCCGGTGTGCGCCGTCACCTCGGCTGGGATCTGACGGCGGAAGTAAAGCCTGGTACGGCAACCAGGCTGGGAGACTTGTATGGGCTGGCGAAATCGCTGGCACCGCAACAGGACCAGTTGGCCGGTCCGTTGACCTGGCGGGTTCCGCAGGCCTCCGGTTTGGCGACCAACCAAGTCCAGTTTCCCATGACGCTGCCCGCCGCCAACATGGTGCTGAAGATCCGCGAGACTTCGAACGGACCCGTGTTGGCCGTCGCCCGGAAAGCACCCCAGGCGGGACGCCCGCTTTGGATGAATGTTTTCTCGGCGGGTGAACTGGAAGCGTTGACAGGCGAGGTGATTGCCGACGGAGCCGCCCTGGAAAAGTGGCTTCAAACCGAGACCGGAATGCTCCAACCCGTGGTGATCGCCGGTGAAAACCTGGCGGCCGAAGCCGTATTGCCCCTGATCAGGCCGCTGATCGAACGAACGTTGCGCATCGCGATCATTTCCCCCGAGGCACTGCCGTAGAGCGGGTTAGTCGAAGTCGGAACAGCTCATGAAATAGTGGCAGCGCGGACAGCGGAGCTTGCACTTCTCGTTGTGTAGCTCGTGCCCACAGCGCGGGCACCAGCGCCAGTATTCGCCCGACACATTTTCTGCGGCCACGGAGCAGGCCGCCGGTTCCCCGGGTGCAGGGTGCGAGGTTTCAAGTTCAGGCACGCGGCAGCTTATTCGCGTCCCGCCCAAAAACACAAGCGGCCCGGATTGCCCGGGCCGCTTGCGAAAACAACTACTTCGCACCCCCGCTCTACGGCATTTGGAAGATGGCGTAGAAGCCCTGCTGGCCGAGCTGGCCGCTGTCATCCACCCAATAGGAGGTCGGCCCCTGCGCGGCGACGTTGTCCGCGATGATCGTCCACGTCGTTTCGTTCAAATCGCTCTTGTGTGCGATGCGGTAGTTGGCGTCCGGCGCCGAGTTCCATTGAATGATCAAACCGTCAAACGTCGAAAAGACTCCTTGAATGTCGGGGGCCACGGCTCCCGGCGGGATTTCACTGAGCTGTTGATAAGCATGAACCTGCACCTCGTCGGAGGCGGTGTGGTAGCCGTCATTGACCGTGACACGAAAGGTGTAGGCACCCGGCACGGTGAACTGAAAGGCGGGTTTGAATTTGGTGCCCCCGGCCACGCCGACCGTCGCGGGCCCGGCCAGTTGCGACCAGGTGGTGGTGAGCGCGTTTGCCTCCAGAAAATCATCGCTGGCCGTGGCGGAGAGTTGAACCACGTCCGGGATGATGGCGATCCGGTCGCCGCCGAGGCTGACCGTGGGCGCGAGGTTGACCGGAGTAGTGTAGGTCAGCGTCTCGGAAGGGTCGCTTTCCAAGCCGGCCGTGTTGAACGCCGTTACATAGAACCAGTATTGAGTCTGTGCCTGCAGGCTGATGACCTGCTGCTGGGTCGTCGTGCCGGGTGAAACCTTGTTGGTTACTCCGGAGCCGACCACGCCATAGTAAACATGGTAGCCGGCGATGTCGGGTTCGGGGTTGGGATCCCACGCCACGGTGACGCGATCCGGTGCGGCGTGGGCGGCCGCGGCGAAGGCGATCCAGGCGGCAACGGAAAGTGAGCTGGTTAGGTGTTGGACAATGCGCTTCATAATGACAGCCATTGCCCATCGTTTAGCAGCGGGAGTGCCTCGAACTCAAAAAGGGCGGGCGGGACAACGAGCAGGACAGTTCTCGGAAATGTGAACCGCCGTGAATCATCCTGTCTTGGATTTGCGAAACGGGAATTTGCGCCCTTGCGAATGCCGTTCGCCAAAATTCGCAATTATTTTTTGAGACACTCCGCACCATCCGCACCCGCAGAAATGCGAACGAAAATTTCCTGGATTTGTGTCCGGGAGCAACGCCGCAGGGAGTGCCGATCCGGCTGAGAAATGCCTTGGAATTTTCCGGTTGTCCGAGATTCAGACGTTTCGCCTAACCCCTTCGTGATCAATGTAAAGCCCCCCGCAGGAACGATGGGTTGCGCGCTGTCAGACGGAAGCCTTCGCGCGTGTCAGGATTAGTCCTACAAGCAGCCGGACCACTGACACGCGAATCGCCAGTGTCGTCAGTGTCGTGCGACGGCCCGCCGCGCTGCCGGAAAAATTTTTAGAGAGAATCTTGGCGCGGAGCGTTGAGACTTTGGACAATCCCGGAGGAGCGCCTGAAGGAAACTCCCGTCGGAGCTGACAAAAGTCGAACCCACGACCAGAATCCACCCCCTGAGCCGGGCTCATCCGATTTGCGCGAGGGACACTAACCGGCGAAGCCCACACTTCCGGCTCCACCACCGGAAACGACCGTTCCAATGGATGCCCGGATTGATTGTTTGTTGATTTCCCGCGTGAGCTACCGGCCGCAGCAGTGTCGAAGCACTTGAACCAACGGTCAGAAGCCACCATCATTTATGAAACCACCACAAACTAGCCGGCTTGTTGCGAACAAAGGCTTTACCCTCATCGAGCTACTCGTCGTCATTGCCATCATCGCCGTGCTGGCGGCCATGATCCTGCCTGCTCTGGGGCGGGCCAAGTCCCAGGCAAAGTTGACCGTATGCCTGAACAACTTCCGGCAAATCGGAGCGGGCTTTGCCATGTACGCGGGAGATCACGATGAAAAGCTCCCGCCTTCCCACATCCCAACCTCGGCCGAATACAGCAAGTGGGGCGCGGAGACATTCTTCACCATCGGCGGCCGCGAGGGGACCGCACAAGGAATGGAGCGGAGCCATATCGCACCCGCCGCGCTCAGGCCGTTGAACAAGTACATCAAAACAGCGGAAACATTTCGGTGCCCCGAAGACAATGGCATCGTCCAGTTCTACTGTCCCAACATGGAATATAGTTATCAGATTCAACCTTCCCTCTGGGAAGTGGCCGGGTGCAGCTATCAATACAACACGGGCTTGATATCCGACGCTACTGATGCGGACCCGGCCTACAATCTCCAGCCCTGGCCTGACGGATCGGAGAAAAAGATCGCCGGATTCATTGGCGGCCGACGCATGTCCTGGGTTCCCAATCCTTCCAAGTTCATCCTCATGCATGAACCCCCGGCCCGCGAATGGGATGGTACCCTGATGCACTGGCACTATGCCTCGGCAAAGGACAGCAAAGTCACCTGGCAGCCGCAGCGCTTTGAAAATGTCAAACCTCTCTCGCAGGATGGATTGAAATTCATCTCCCCAATACTGTTCGTCGATGG
>CAYXDZ010000053.1:0-9327 GCA_964463815.1 uncultured Verrucomicrobiota bacterium
AGATTCTGGACGAGACGGACCAGAAGCTGTGGCGGGCGCTCTTCGCCCACGTGGACGCCGCCTGGACGGATTTGAGTTGGGAGGACGTGGCGTGGGTGGGCGCGGACGAGATGAACCGCCGCAAGGGGAACCATCACCTGACGGTGTTCGCGGACCTGGCGGCCCGGCGTGTGTTGCTGGCGGTGGAAGGCAAGGACGCCGGCACGTGGGAACTTTTTGCTGCGGAATGGGGCCGTCACAACGGTCGTCCCAAGGCGATCACCCAGGTGGCCATTAACATGAGCCCGGCCTACCTCAAGGGCGTGAAGGCGAACTTCGGCAACGCTGTGATCGTGTATGACAATTACCACGTGGTCAGCCAGGTCAATGCAGCGGTCGAAGCCGTGCTGCGGGAGGAGGCGCGCCAGGATGCGGTGGCGCGCGAGCAGCTGGAGAAGTCCTGCTAGTTGTGGTGTAATAATCTGGAGCGTTGGACCGAACGGGAAGAGCGGCGTCGGGAGCAGTTGAAAGACCAACCGCTGGCGACCGGGCTGGCCTGTGCGATGCGGCTGGAGTTGCAGCGGGCCTATGCGTCGGCCAACGCGCGCGTGGCGCGGAGCCGGTTTATGAAATGGGTGCAGTGGGTGCGCACGGAAGCCCAAGCGTTGACCGACGGATTGTTGGAGCCGATGCGCAAAGCGGCCGCGATGGTGGAGCGGCATCTGGAAGGCATCCTGGTCACTGGAAGGACGGACTGACCACCGCGCTCTTGGAAGGACTCAACAGTTTGTTTTCGGCGACCAAGCGCAAGGCCCGCGGCTATCGTTCGACGGAGTATCAAATCGCGATGCTCTGCTTTGTCGCCGGCAAGCTGGAGATTCCTTACTATGGCTGACACCCATTACAAAACGTCGAAGAAGCGGTTCGAGACTGTTTTGGGCGGAAGCATGGTCTTGCTCGGCGGCTTTGCGAAACCACCCCGCCGCTTCAACGTCATTCTTGGGCGCACCTTGACCTTGTTAATACATGCCGCCGAGCTCGAACTGGGCGGCAGCATCGCCCTGATCGGCTTCCCCGCGAAGCTCCGCCGCGACGTGACTCAGGCGATTTGTAATGGTCATGCGAGATTCTTGATCGCCTCATTTGGCATCGAACTGAACCGGAAAAGGTCCTTGAACGATTCGCACCTGAGCAAGCTCAACCGCAACGCCTCCCTGATGCAGGCCGACGTCCCTTCGCCGGCCTGCCACGACAAAACCTGCATGCACACTCATCCACCCGCATCGCCGAAGCGCGGTTGCCGCTGGGCTACCGGGACTGTTCCAGCGGGCCACCGGTCTTTGATTGAGCGGTCGCAGTCTTTTGGTCAAAACCCAGCGCCGGTTCACCTCCTTGGTGAACCTCCGCTCTGGCTTTTCTTGGATGGTCCTCCTGCAGGGCGCGCAGGAGTACGAAGACCATCAACACCAGGATCACCGCAAAAGGCAGCGCGGCGACGATGGACGCGGTTTGCAGTCCTTGCAGACCGCCGCTGAGCAACAGCGCCGCCGCGATGGACGATTGCAGCACGCCCCAGACGAGCTTCACCCAGGTCGGCGGATTCGGGTCGCCCTTCGAGGTGAGCATGCCCAGCACGAACGTGGCGGAGTCCGCCGAAGTCACGAAGAACGTGACGATCAACAATGCCGCCAGCCCGCCAAGGATCGTGCCCCACGGCAATTGACCCAAGAGCGCGAAGAGCGTCGTGGTCACATCGGTCTTCACCGCCTCGGTGAGTCCGCCATCGCCGAACAGTTCGCCGTGCAACGCCGTGCCGCCAAAGGTGGCGAACCAGAACGCACCGATGACCGAGGGCACCAGCAGCACGCCGCCGATGAATTCCCGGATCGTCCGGCCCCGTGACACCCGCGCAATGAAGCTGCCAACGAACGGCGCCCAGGCGATCCACCACGCCCAGTAAAAGAGCGTCCAGCTCCCGACCCATTCGCCCTGCGTGAAGGGCGTCAGCCGCAAGCTCATCTGCACGAGGTTTTGCAAATACCCGCCCATGACCGTGACGAACGCCTCGATCACAAACACCGTCGGCCCGAGGAACAGGACCGCGCCCATCAAGACGGCGGCCAGCACGAGGTTTGCGTTGCTCAGCCAGAGAATGCCCTTGTTCAGTCCCGTCACCGCGGAGAGCAGATACAGCACGGTCACGACGACGATGATCGAGAGTTGCAGGGTGATGGTGTTGCTCGCGCCGAAGAGATGCTCGATGCCCCCGGCAATCTGAAGCGTGCCGAAACCGAGCGACGTCGCCACGCCAAAGACCGTCGCCTGCGCGGCCAGCAAGTCGATGCAGTTGCCCGGCAGCCCGTCCGCCCGCCGGCCCAGCCACGGCCGAAACACCGCGCTGATCAGGCCGGAATCACGACGGCGGAACTGGGTGTAGGCGATGGCCAGCGCGATGACCGTGTAGATCGCCCACGGATGCAGGCACCAGTGAAACAGTGAATATCGCAAGGCGAGACGGGCCGCCTCGGGTGATTCCGCCGCCGCCTGGCCGAAAGGCGGATCGGCAAAGTGATACAGCGGCTCCGCCACGCCCCAGAAGACGAGGCCGATCCCCATGCCGGCGGAGAACAGCATCGCCAGCCACGAGCGATAGGAGTATTCGGGCGGCTCGCCCGGCATTCCCAACCGCACGTGCGCGAACCGGCTGAAAAACAGATAAACGCAGAAGCCAAGAAAGAGCCCTGCCGCCAGCAGATAAAACCAGCCGAAGGTGCGGGTCGTGAACGCCAGGGCGCTGGTCGCGGAGGCGGCGAGTTGTTCCGGCCAGAGCAGACCCCAGCCGGCAAACACCGCGCTCAAGCCCACGGCAAGCGGGAAGACCCGGCGGCAAGGTCCGGGTGTGCTCATGCGGCGGCCCTGTTGCCGGCCGGTTTCTGAAAGTGGAAAATACCCCAGCACAACCGGCCCGCCTGCCCGGCGTCGATCCAGTGCCGCAAACCGGTTTGCATGTTCGCGACGTACTCGGCACCGCAGGCTTCACAAAGTTCCGGCCCTCGTCGTTCCACTTCGCCGAGCACGCGTGCGTAATGCGCCGCCAGTTGCGGGGACAAATCATCCCAGGCCTGCTCCGTCCATCCGAGCTTCCGGGCGGCGGCCCGGTAGAATCCTGGCGACCCGAGCGATTCCAGGTGGATGCGCCGCAAGACGGGCCCCAACGATTCGGGCGGACAATCATCGGCCTGCATGGGATCGGTGAACAGGAAACTGCCGCCCGGACGCAGCACGCGGTTCACTTCCTCCAGCACCCGCGCGCGGCGCCCGCTGTGCAACAACGCGTCCTGGGACCAGACCACGTCGTATGCTGCGTCGGCGAAGGGCAGATCTTCAAAGCTGCCGTCGATCACATCGATGAACTCCGTCAGGCCGCCCTGGCGGTTGAGTTGCCGGTTGCGCTCGTTCTGCACGGCGCTGAGATTCAAGCACGTCACCGGACAGTTCCAAGTTTGCACCAGGTGCCGGGCCGATCCGCCGTAGCCGGCTCCAATGTCGAGCACCCGCATCTGGCGGCCGGGTTGCGGCAGACGCGCGGCCATGCGTTCCACCGTGCGGCGGCTCGCCGGCGCGATCGGTTCTTCGGGGTTTTCGTAAATGCCGATGTGAATATCATTCCCGCCCCAGATGCTGGCGTAGAAGCGGTCGGCACTGTCGCTGTCGTAATAGTGCCGCGTGCGTTGCACGACCTCGGGGGATTCGGAATGGTTCATGAGCGGAGCTTTTCAGGTTCGGTTTCGTAGCGTTTTTCCGCGATATGAACGAAGAAGTCCGGCTCGGACTGCTGGTAGGTCTCTTGAAAATCGCCATACGTGCGGAAGGTCTGAAAGCCGACTTCCAGCAGGAGCCGGCGCACGTATTCGCGGCGCAGCGGGAACATGTTCAGATGGAACTCCGAGCCGTCGGGAAATTCGTAACGGAACCGGGTCAGGTTGTCCTCCACATGCTCGGGCTCGGCCTTCACGTTCTCGCCGCAGTAGTAGTAGGTGTGCTTGGTCTTGAACCCTTCGTCGAGGATGGCGTCGTAGTTCCGTTGATCGAGGATTAACACGCCGTCGTGCCGCAGCACCGCGTAGAATTCCGCCAGCGCCTTGCGGCGGTCCTGCTCGCTGAACAGGTGGGTGAAGGAGTTGCCGAGGCAGACGACGGCGTCGTACTTGCCATGCACGTCGCGGTTTAACCAGCGCCAGTCCGCCTGCACCGTGCGCAGGATGTGGCCGTGACGGCGGCCGTTGGCGAACGCGCGGGCGAGCATTTCCGGGCTGCCATCCGCGCTCACCACTTCGAAGCCGGCATCCAGCAGGCGGATCGAGTGGAAGCCCGTGCCCGTGGCGACATCGAGCACTTTGTGCGCGCCCCGCTTCTTCAACTCGCGGATGAAAAAATCGCCCTCGCTTTCCCCGCGCGCGTTCCAGTCGATGAGTTCGTCCCACTTGGCGACAAACTCCTGGATATACTGGGTCTTGTAGTGATCGGACTCTTTTTGCAGCCGGTGGTGGGGCTCGCGGTCACGGGCGCGGAGTGTCTGGTCGGGTTCAGGAATAGTTTTGTTCATAGGCTATCAGTTGTTGCATGGCCTGAATGCGTCGCCTTCAAGAATCCGGCGAAAATCATGCAGACCGTTTGGAAAACCCGCCCTGTTAGAAGACGAGCCATGTCGCGGCACTCACCCTGGAGCGAGCCCGCAAAGACGGCACATTTGGAAAACCGCTGAGAGGGGTTGTAGGTCGGTAGGCGCGACCGGGGCAAAACTTTTCTCGATTTATTTTGAACGCGCTGAAGTGCAACGAAAAATATGCGGCCGCCCCAAACCACGGTTTTGCGAACCGTCTGGCCAACCTCGCACGTCGCGTTTCACCCCGCGGAGAATCCGCTCCGCCCCCGCAATCTACCTGTGCGTCCAAACGCACGGTTGCGTGTTCGCGGTCTGACTCGGTAGCCTCCCCGCCATCGTCCGCCAACCATGCTGTCCACCATGCCCACCCGCCGCCGCGCCTTCCGGAGCGCCGATTTCCAAATCGGTGTGTTCATCGCCTTGCTTTTATTGCTCGCCACCGCGTGCAAGAAATCCACCGACACCGCCGGGCCGTCGGCGGATTTTCTCGCGGTCATGAACGTTGGCAAGTCGCAGTACGAGAAGGGCGACTTCACGGCGGCCACCGCTTCCTTCACCCAGGCGGTCCAACAACAGCCCACGTCCATCGACGCCCGGCTCAACCTCGCCAACGCCCTGCTCGCCGCCGGTCAGCCCGAGCAGGTCTTCGCGCAGACCGATCAAGTGCTCGGCATGGACCCGCTCTCCGGCGCGGCGCATTACCTCGCCGGTTGTGCTTACCTGCGGCAGGGAAAGTTCGAGGACGCTCTCAAGTCGCTCCAGCAGGCCAAGGACATCGACCGGACGGTCAACGAGGTCAGCTTCCAGCTCGGCGTCGCCTACGAGGGCCTGCGGAATTACGACGACGCGATTGCGCAATGGCGCGAGACCATCGAGTTCGGTCCCGAGCATCCCGCCGCCTACTATCGCTTGAGCCAGGTGTTGATTCGCCAGGGCGAAACCGATGAAGCGGCGGCGCTGCTCGAAAAGCATCGTGAAGTCACCGCCGGCCGGACGATTCCGAGCGATCCGTCGTTCTTCGAGCAATGCCTGCACACGCAGATGCGCGTACCGTTCGTGCTCGAACAACCGGATGAAAACAGCATCGGAGTAAAGTTCGTCGAGGTGACCGCCGAGTGGCTGCCGGACGCGTCTTCCTACACGGGTCCTGTCGGGCTCATTGATTTCCTGCGCCTCGGCCAGCCGGGGCTGCTCGTCATTCACCACGACCAGTTTCGGCTGCTGGCGTTCACCAACGGCCAGTTTCAAGCGACCGGCACCGCGGTCGCCGCGAAGGCTGACGGCGGTTACACCAAGGTGCTCGTCGGCGATCTCGACAACGACCGTTACGAGGATGCGATCGTGCTCGGCACGAACAGCTCGCATGTTCTCAAGCTCGGTGCGGAGGGCCGTATCACCGACCGCACGCTGCTCACCGGCCTCAACGCGCTCAAAGCCACCGATGGCGAGCTGGCCGACCTCGATTTCACCAGCAAGCTGAGCCTCGTCGTCGCGCTGCCGGACGGCCAGGGCATCCGCTTCCACCGCAACCTCGGCAACGTGATGTTCCGCGACGACACGGCGGCGATTGGGTTGCCGACGAATGCCTTCACCGCGACGCAGGTGACGGTGGCGGACTGGAACAAAAATGATCTTCCGGACGTGATCGCGGTCGGTGACGGGGCCACCCGGGTGTTCGCCAATCAACGGGGTGGTCAAATGACCGAAACCAATGTCCCGTTGCTCTCCGCCGCTGTTCGTCGCGTGGTCATTCAGGACTTGAACAACGACTTCCGTCCGGACGCGGCGAAGCTCACCGGCCAGCAACTTACGGTAAGCTACGGCGGGCTGACGAACGTCGTGACCCTCGAACTTGGCGGCGATTTTCGGCAGCTTGAAACGCTCGACTACGACAACGACGGCTGGCTGGACTTGCTGGCGTATGGTCCGGCCGGCGTGCGCGTGTGGCGCAATCTCGGGGCGCGCGGCTTTGTGGAGACAACCAGTGCGCTGGGCTTGACGGCCAGCCGCGTGAAGCACGTGTTTGCCGCCGACCTCGACAATGACTGCGACACGGATTTGATCCTCGTGCTCGATAGCGGTGCATTGAAATTTTGGCGCAACGACGGCGGCAACCGGAACCACATGGTGAAGCTCAAGGCTGTCGGCAATCGCTCGAATCACTCGGGCCTCGGCACGCGCTTCGAGTTCACCGCCGGCAACTGGCGCGGCATGCGCACCGTCCGCCAGACGCCGCTGGAGATCGGCATCGGCAAACACGAACAGATCGACTCCGCCTTCGTGCAATGGACGCAGCTCCGCATGAACGTCGAGGCCATCCAGGCCGGTGAATGCCGCGTGGCTTTCATCACTGAGATCGAGCAGAAGCAGATGACCTCGTGCCCGTATCTCTACGCGTGGGACGGCACGACCTTCCGCTTTGTGTCGGACTTTCTGGCGGCCGCGCCCATCGGATTGCCGGTCGCTCCCGGCCGGATCATCGCCGCCGATCCGGAGGAGCTGCTGTGGATTGGCAACGAGACAATGTTTCCCGCGAAGGATGGCAAGTTCGTCGTCAAACTAACCGAGGAACTGAGCGAAGTGCTGTATCTCGACGAAGTAAAGCTGGTCGCTGTCGATCACCCCGTCGGCACCGAAGTCTATTCAACGAGCAAGATGCTGCCGTCGCCGCCGTGGCTGCCGCACGAGATCATGACGCTGCACAATCGGGTGCCGCTGTTGAAGGCCACCAGCAACACGCGGCAGCCCCGGGGTGTGTCGGAGCGCCGGCCTCCGGCCCGGCCCGAGGCGAGTGCTCGCGCCGGATCGGAGATCGGCGCTCCGTCGGAGGTGGATGTCACCGAACGCCTCCAGCACATCGACAACCTTCGTGTCTCGCCAGAGATCTACGGCGATCACTTGCGCGGCTGGGCGAAGACGCAGGAGATCACGCTCGATTTCGGACCGCTGGATCACACCAAGCCGCTCGTGCTCGCCCTGAACGGCTGGCTGCGCTTCGGTGGGGCGATGGCCAACATCGCTGCGTCGCACCGCGATGATCTGCCGTTCCCGTTCCCGACGCTGGCCGTCGAGACGGCTGACGGCGCGTGGCAACCGGTGGACGTTCGTTTCGGCACACCAGCCGGGCGCACGAAGTCGATCATCGTCGAGCTCACGGGCCAGCTCCCGGCGGGCGCGAAGCGGTTGAAACTGTCTCACGCATTCGAGCTGCACTGGGATCAGATCGCACTGCTCGAACAGGCGGGCGAGGAGCGGACAAAGATTGTGCGGTTGTCACCTGCGCGCACGGACTTGCAGTATCGCGGCTTCAGCGAGGACGCGCCGCTGGACTGGACGCACCCGACCACGCCGATTCACGATCTCATGACCGCGACGCCGTTGATCCCGAAAGTGCCGGCCGGCTGGGCCACGCGTTACGGCGCGGTGGATGAGCTCATCGCTGAAAAAGACAACGCGTTCGTGCTGATCAATGGCGGCGACGCGTTGACGGTGGAATTTGATGCCACCCGGTTGCTGCCCACGCCCGCGGGTTACGAGCGGCAGTTCTTCCTGTGGTCGGTCGGCTGGGACAAGGATGCCGACTATTACACGGTGCTGGGCGATCAACTCGAAACCTGGCCCTGGCACGGCATGGATGACCAAGAATACGGCCAGCAACCGCGCCCTACATTTCCCACCGACGAGCTGATGAAGAAATACACCACGCGCTGGGTCGGTCCGCGGGTGCCGTCCCGCCGGGAAGTCGCACGGCAGTGACACCCAACCCGCCGGAACGCAGACTCGACAGGACGGCCTGGCGCGGGCAGTCTGCGCCCATGAAATTCCTCGCCCTGCTGCTTCCCGCCGTCGTTCTGGTCACCGGCTGCCAGACCAAACCCGAGCCCAGTGCCTACGAGAAAATTTTCGACGGCCGCACCGCCGCCGGTTGGGACGGCGATTTTAATAGAACCTGGCGCATTCAGGATGAGGCGTTCGTGGGCGGCAGCCTGACCACGACGGTGCCGCAAAACGAATTCGTCGCCACCACCGCACAGTTCACCAACTTCGTCCTGCGGCTCGAGTTCAAGCTGCTCGGCAGCGAGGGCTTTGTGAACGCGGGCGTGCAGGTGCGCAGCCAGCGTGTGCCCAAGCATCACGAGATGATCGGTTATCAAGTCGATATCGGAGACCCAACCTGGTGGGGCAGCATTTACGACGAATCACGCCGCAACAAGGTGCTCGCGCAGTCCAACATGGACGAGGTGAACAAGATCCTCCGCCGCAACGACTGGAACCAGTATGAAATCCACTGCGAAGGCAAACGCGTGCGAGCCTACATCAACGGCCTGATGACCGTCGATTACACCGAGCCGGACGATTCCATCCCGCAATTCGGCAAGATCGGCCTGCAGGTTCACGGCGGCGGCAAGGCCGAGGTGCATTACCGGAACATCTGGGTGAAGCGCCTGCCTTGATTGTCGGCTGGCCGGGCACGCGTGCGGTGGCCCCTTGAGCCGGCCGTCCACCGTTGAGCCTCCCGTGAAGGCCGCCAAGTGTGCAGGGCTGCATCAAGCTCCCCATCCTCTCCCTGCGAGGCACGAGCGGGGAGAGGACCGAGGAGAGGGGAAACCAATGAAGACGCGCCTCATCTCCCCCGGCCCTCTCCTCCATTCGATGGGGAGAGGGAGAAATCCTGGAGCTTG
>CAYXDZ010000053.1:9337-13397 GCA_964463815.1 uncultured Verrucomicrobiota bacterium
CCTCCATCATTGAGCCTCCCGTGTAGGTCACCAAGTGAGCAGGGATACAGCAAGCTCACTCTCCTCTGCCTGCGAGGCACGATCGGGAAGTGGACCGAGGAGAGGGGAAACCAACGAAGACGCGCCTGTCCGAGCGCGCCGCCGCAGACCGGACGGGCGTCCCGATTTACCACAATGCTCCCCGACACTTAGGCCTCACAGCCCTTCGGCGGCCCGTGCGGAGTGACGGCAGTTGCGGGCGTGTCGCCGTTCCCAGATCAACAGGGACCACAACATGCGGTCCCTCCCTTGGCTGGACGCCGGCCCAATTTCTGGGACCATCCCCCGGTAGTTCGCGAAAAATCCGGCGAGCCTCCGCACGATGAACCTGCTCAAGCCATGAACCTGAAACGAACCGACGTGCTGATGATCTTGGCAGTGGTCACCGTGTTGCTGCTGCTGGGGCTGACTGCCATGAGGCAATTGCAGCTTAATAGAGCCACGGCGGCACGTATCTCCTGCGTCGGCAATCTGAAGCAGGTTGGTTTGAGTTTTCGCATTTGGGCAAACGATCATGGCGACCTTTATCCGATGAGCCCTGAATGGGAGGATCCCGGTCTGCGCAATGAAGTGCTTGCAGGCCGGATGTTTCGGGTCTTTCAACTGCTCTCGAACGAGTTGGCCGTCCCCTAAACGATCAGTTGCCCGGCCGACAACCGGTGGGCGTGGGTTGAATGGGACGCCCTGGCCAACACCAACATCAGCTACCTGCTGGGTGTGGATGCGGCGGATGACAAACCGAATTCCATCCTGTCCGGTGACAGAAACATCGCGCTGGAGGACAGGCTGCTTTCCGGCGTGGTCGCACTGGGAACCAACTCGCAGGTCACCTGGACCAGGGCCCTTCACAAGACCTTTGGCAATCTGGCTTTGGCCGACGGCAGTGTCAGCGGCTCAATGCAAACGGATCCCGAACAATTGCGCCACTTTCTCAGGGACTCCGGCGATGCCACCAACCTGGTAGTGTTCCCGCAGTAGCCGTTCATGCCCGGCCGCGTCACGGACGGCGACATCTCCCAATACGAATTGGGCATTGGCTCCGGCGCGAGCGGAGCCGGCGACGCGGCGGAGTTCTTGGCAACAACGTTCATCAATTCGGGGCCAGCTAGTGGCGGCGGCACCCAGCAGCGGCAACGATTGTTTGGTGGCCATCGCGTCCTTGTATGCCGACCCGGAAGGTGAAATCCTTCATGCGAATCGATTCAAGGACATGAAGCGACTGATCAACGGCGTGGCGATTGGCTTGTTGGCGCTCCTGCTGATGGTGGTGGGATTGTTTGTCTCCCGCGTCATCTGGTTGCAGTTCAATCATCATTACAAGTTAATGCCGCAGGGCTGGTTCCACGGGCGACTTTCGCTGAAAGCAAACAACCACCTCGCCGCTTTTGAGCGAGACAACCCGAGGTTCTTCGTCGAGATAACAGCCAGAAGCGAACCGCGCTGGTTTTGGCGAACTCCTACCAACATTTCGTATCGCAGGATCACGCTGATGGTGCAGGGAGAACTTTCCAAACACGAATTAAATGTCGAATTGCCATCGCTGGCATATCCGCGTGAAGACCGATCAGGAATATTAACAACGGCTGTGCTTGCCCATTGGATATCCGGGCGTGAAACCAGTTCCGAATCGGTAGAAAAGCATCAAAACGCCGCTTGGTTACTTTCCATACTGGGAGCCTGCGCCGAAGGCAGACTCCCGCCTCCGGGGCATCATCCATATGGCAACGAGGGATTCGCGCTTCGTTCGGGTCTGATAGTGCCGGAAGGGATCGATGTTCGCATGATGCATGATCTGTATGGAATTGGCTTCTGGTGGCTGGATGCTGTTTTCGTGATTGGCATCGGTGTCGGGACTGTCCGGTTTCTCCGTCGGCGGAAACTGGCGGAATTGTAAATCGAGCAGGCAGGTGAAAGCCGACATTTCACCCGCAGCCATCAGCCGTCGCCTGCGCCAGGTCGGCGAGCTGGTTGAAGCTTGCCGCGCCTTGCGCATCCAGCCGGCCGAAGCAAGCAACCTCAAGCGAAGGATCGTCAATCCCGCGGCAGGATCAGCAGATCCGCCGGGCGCACGTGCAGTTCCAGCCGGGCACCCACTTCCCGGATCAACCGGGGATTCTGCTCGAACACCTTGAAGCGCGTACCGTCCTCGAATGCCAGTTCGTACTGCTCGATCTCGCCGAGATAACTGACGTGCGTGATGCGGGCGCTGAAGTTGTTCACTTCACCGCGTCCCAGCGCGACGGCTTCCGGGCGGAAACCCAGCCACACGTTCGCGCCTTTCCCCTGACCATTCCGTGCGTCGGTCAGGAAGCTTCCAGCGGAAGTGTTGATCGTGAGTGTGTCGCCATCGCGGGAAGCCACTTCACCGGCCAGCCAGTTGGTTTCGCCGATGAAGTCCGCCACGAACCGGTTGACCGGCTGGCGATAGACTTCGCGCGGACCACCGATCTGTTCGATGACGCCGTCGCGCAGCACGGCCAGCCGATCGGCGAGCGAGAGCGCCTCTTTCTGGTCGTGGGTCACGTAGATCGTGGTGATCCGTGTCTCGGCGTGGATGCGGCGGATCTCCTCGCGCATCTCCAGCCGCAGCCGGGCGTCGAGGTTGGACAGCGGTTCGTCGAGCAGCAGCAGATCGGGTTTGATGACGAGCGCGCGGGCCAGGGCGACGCGTTGTTGTTGGCCGCCGGAAAGCTGGTTCGGCGAGCGCGCGGCGTAATCCGTCATGCGCACCGTGGCGAGCGCCTCGTCGATGCGGGACTTGCGCTCGGCGGCGGAAACTTTCCGCACTTCGAGGCCGTAGCCGACATTGTCCGCGACGGTCAGGTGCGGCCAGAGCGCGTAATTCTGGAAGACCATGCCGGTGTTGCGCTGGTGCGGTGGCACGCCGTTCATCGGCCGGTCACCAAAGCAGATTTCGCCGTCATCCGGTTGATAGAAGCCGGCCAAGGTGCGAAGCAGCGTCGTCTTGCCGCAGCCGGACGGGCCAAGCAGGAAGAAGAGCTCCTGAGACTCGACCGTGAGCGACACCGTGCGCAAGGCGGCGGTGTTGCCGAAGCGTTTGACGAGGTTGTGAACCGTGACCCGCACGCCGGTGAGGGAAGCGGAAACCGGCGGCAAAAGCGAGTGTTACCACGTTCCATTGGCCGCTAGTTTTTCGCATTCGACTTTCCCCAGATTCGCCGCCAGTTTCCCGCGCTTTGCACCTATGAAGCGCAAACTGAAATCAGCGCCGCCGGTTGAAGCGCCGGTCATCGAGATTCGTGAACTGGAGTTCAACGATCTGCGGGCGGTGTTCGATCTCGGCACCCGGCTCTTCCGGCCGGAGAAATGGCCGACCCTCTACCGGGCCTGGGATGAGTACGAGATCGTGGATCTCTTCGGTTCGGACGGGGAATTCTGCCTGATCGCCGAACAGGAGGGCCGGGTGGTGGGCTTCGCGCTGGGCACAATGATGAAAAAGCCGCGCAGTTCCTGGCGTTACGGCTGGCTGCTCTGGCTCGGCGTCGCGCCGCGGATGAAAGGCCACGGCATCGGCACGCGGCTGGTGAACCAGCTCACCGACCGGTTCATCGAAGCGGGTGCCCGCATGATGCTCGTGGATACCGACGACGAGAACCACGACGCCTTGGGGTTGTTCCGCAAGCTCGGCTTCGGCGACGAGATGAAGCATGTTTACCTCTCGAAAAACCTGATTTCCCACCCGAAATACCTGCGGAAAAAGTCGCAGGAAGACGAGTAGCCCCGGCTCCAAACGGCCGCTCGCTGGGTGTCGGTTGAAGGCCGGCTTGATCGGGGGCCGGGCTTCTGCTAAGGCTCCCCGCCGTGAAACCTTTCCGCGTTCTCTTTGTCTGCATGGGCAACATCTGTCGCTCCCCGGCGGCGGAGGGCACTTTTCGCCAGTTGCTCAAACAGGAGGGAGTCGAGCGCCACATCGAATGCGACAGCGCGGGCACCATTGATTACCACACCGGGGCGGCCCCGGATGCGCGCATGCGCAGCGCCGCCCGTGAACGCGGCATCA
>CAYXDZ010000054.1:0-6704 GCA_964463815.1 uncultured Verrucomicrobiota bacterium
ATGGTTGAACCCAGCTTCCGCAATCGCTCGTCAAGCTGCCGGCACCCGGCCACGCGCGTGAAATTAAACTCCGGTGCGCGATCGTTGCCGGTCACGCCGCCGCCGGCTTGAACCCGCTCCCAGTCGCTGAACACCAGTTCCACACGGGGCAGAAAGTGGCTGAAAGTAATGACGGGGAGGCGGTCACCGGGGGGCATTGGCGACGAATTGAGCGCGAGCAGATGTTCCGCCGGTGTCTGGTCGTCGGGTAGCGCCGGCCATTTGATCCGGTGATTGTCCGCCCACATGCGCAGTTCGGGGTCTTCGCCGGGCTTCGGCAGGAAGAGGCTCCCGGGACCTTCCTCGGGCTTAAGGTACCAAGACAGCAGCGGGAAGATCCGCACCGTCCGCCCGCCCAGCGAACAGGGGAACGGATCGACCCGGATGCCGGCGACGCCGCAGAGCGTGCGCAGTTCATGGAGCTTCTCCAACGAGTTGAGCCGACCCTGGCTCGTGACCCACAGATCGTGATTGCCCGGTACAAACGCGACCTCGGCAAACCGCTCCCGCAGAACCGACAAGGCGCGCAATGCTTTCTCCGGATCACTGCTCACGTCACCGGCCACCAGCAACACACCGTCCTGAAAATCCAGCCGCGACAACTGTTCCAGCAACTGGAAGTTGGCCGGGTAATCGACATGGAGATCGGACCACACAAATAGCCGCATGGCGATGAGCATGGGGAATCGGACAACGGATGACAATTCACGGGCGTGCCGAATTCCTGTCTCCAAGTTGCGTTGCGCCACCCCCCGGAATTTATCTACCCATTGGTCCGCCCGCCCCATAACCTGCCGGCATGTTCATCGCGATGAATCGATTCAAGATTGCGCCCGGCTTCGAAACCGCCTTCGAGGACATCTGGCGCAATCGCAAGTCCTACCTCGACGAGGTGCCGGGCTTCCGCGAGTTCCATCTCCTGCGCGGGCCGAAGGAGGAAACGCACACGTTGTTTGCCTCGCACTCGGTGTGGGATTCGCGCGCGGCGTTTGAGGCGTGGACCGATTCCGAGGCGTTTCAAAAGGCGCATTCCCAGGCCCGCTCGCCGCAGGGCATGCACCTGAGCCATCCGCAGTTCGAGGGCTTCGAAGTCGTGCTCTGACCGGTCGATCGTTCGGCCGGTGCTCGTCATGGACCTCGTCAAAGATCCGATCCCCAAACTCATCCGGCAGATCGCCATTCCGGCGAGCGTGGGATTTTTCTTCAACACGATGTACAACATCGTGGACACGTACTTTGCGGGCCGGCATTCGACCGATGCGCTGGCTGCGCTGGCGGCTTCCTTTCCGATTTTTTTCATCATTATCGCCCTCGGTTCCGGGATCGGGCAGGGGACCACGGCCTTGATCGCCAACGCCCTGGGTGAAGGGCGTTCGGAGGATGCCCATCACTACACGTTGCAATCCGTTTCCTTCGGCTGCTTCGTCGGGCTGGCGCTGACGCTGGGCGGGCTTTGGAGTTCCCCGCACTTGTTCCGGTTCCTGGGTGCCGAGGAGCGGTATCTCGAGCTGTCGCTGGCCTACATGAACACCGTGTTGCTGGGCACCGTGATGTTCCTGCTTCAATCCATCCTGAATGCGACGTTGAACGCGCTGGGTGACACGCGGACTTTTCGCAATCTCCTCATTGTCGGTTTCCTCCTGAACTGCGTGCTTGATCCGTGGTTTATGTACGGCGGGCTGGGCCTGCCGGCGATGGGCATCCGCGGGCTGGCCGTGGCGACAATCCTGATCCAGTTTCTCGGCTTCTTCTTCATGCTGCACAAGGTCCGGCAGACGCGGATCTGGCAGGGTTTTCACTGGCGGCTCTTCAAACCGGATCGCCGGCGGTATCGGGAGATCGCGTTGCAGGGCTTTCCCGCCAGCTTGAACATGCTGACCGTGGCGCTCGGCATCTTCGTGATCACCTGGTTCATCGGCAAGTTCAGCAAGGAAGGCGTGGCGGCTTACGGCATCGCGACGCGCGTGGAGCAGATTTTTCTGCTGCCCATGATCGGACTCAATATCGCGATCCTCTCGCTGACGGGGCAGAACAACGGGGCGGGCCGGTTCGATCGCATCCGCGAGGCGTTTGCCGCCACCAATCGTTACGGGCTGAGTATGATGGCGGTGTCAGGCGTGATCGTTTTCTTCGGCGGCGGGTGGTTCATGGCGCTCTTCACCGATGACGCGCGGGTGCGGGCAATTGGCGCGGAGTATCTGCGGATCGCGGCCTTCACGTTGTGTTCCTATGTGATTCTGTTCCAGACCGTGTTCATGTTGCAGGGCCTGAAGAAGCCCATCTACGCCTTGTGGGTGGGAATCTACCGCCAGCTCGTCGCGCCGTGCCTTGTGTTCTGGCTGCTGGCCTTCCAGCTTGGGTGGGAACTGCGTGGCATCTGGTGGGGCATCTTTCTTGTCACTTGGAGCGCCGCGCTCTTCATGTTCTGGTTCGGCCGCTGGAAGTTGCAACGGGTCGAGGCGGAGCGGGCGATGGTGGGGATGGGCGTAAGGGTTAAATCTTAAAGCGTAAGCACTGAACGGTGCGGTCCGCCATGCCCGCCATCTCACGCATCACGTTTTACTCCTCACCTCTCACTTCAAATATCCCAACGCCTTCAGCGATTCGAGGTCCGGATCTTGATTTGCCATTTTCAGCAGCGCTTTGCGGTCGCCGATGACCATCGCCTGTTCAAGCCATTCGCGCGCCTCGGTGATTTGTTCCATTTGCGCGCAGTAACAGGCGAGGTTGTAGGGAATTACCGGCTCGAACGGGACACGCTTCACGGCCGGCAGCAGGGCGTCGTAGGCCGCTTGCAGTCCGCCGCCCTTGATGCGGCGTAACGCAAAGGACCGGTCGATCCAGCCGGCAGGCAGTTCGGGAAACTGGTCCACCAGGCGGGTGGCCACTTCGTAGGCAGGCTGCCACTTTTTCCAATGGGCATAAACGTGCCAGAACATTTCCAGCACCGGCGGGAGTTCGCGTTCCTCGGGATGAATGGCCTCGAGTTCCAGCACCGCTTCGGCGGGACGACCCAGTTCGACC
Source organism: uncultured Verrucomicrobiota bacterium (assembly GCA_964463815.1). GTDB lineage: Bacteria > Verrucomicrobiota > Verrucomicrobiia > Limisphaerales > RI-55 > RI-55. Next base: position 3,064 of record CAYXDZ010000054.1, read on the forward strand.
CAGCCTTCGGCGGCCTGGAGTTGCAGCATGGTGGCTCGGCTTAATGACGGTGACATGGGCGACACCGCGAAGATGCCACAGCGATCGGAAATTTCAGCCTCAAAAGTCACCACTCGGCGAAGTTTGTTGGCGGGAATTCTGCCAGCGGACGCCAGTCGTCATTCCAAATCTTTTCTTCCCCGGCTCAAGGGCTTCGTGTTTATTCGCCGGCCATGAGCAAAACCGCATTATTGTTCGCCGGCCAGGGTGCGCAGACGGTCGGCATGGGACGCGATCTCGCTGAGGCTTTTCCTGCTGCCCGGCAGTTGTTTGACCGCGCCAATGAAGTGCTCGGCTACGACCTCGCGGGCATCTGTTTTCAGGGGCCGGAAGCGGAACTGACCAAGACCGAGAACGCGCAGCCCGGCATTTACTTCGTGAGCTGGGTGGCTTGGCAGTTGTTGCGTGAACGCTTGCCCGGTTTGGAGTTTCACGCGACGGCTGGTTTGTCGCTGGGCGAATTCACCGCCCTGGCGGCCGCCGGAGCGATGAGTTTCGAGGATGGCCTCAAAGTGGTGCGGCAGCGCGGTCGCTTCATGCAGGAAGCGTGCGATGCCACGCAGGGCGGCATGGCGGCGGTCATCGGCCTGGAGGAAGCCGTCGTCCAGGCCGTGTGCGACGAAGCGGAAGTCCAGCTCGCCAATCTCAATTGTCCCGGCCAGATCGTGATTTCCGGTGAAACTGCGAAGATCACCGCCGCTTGTGAACTCGCCAAAGCGAAGGGCGCGAAACGGGCGCTGCCGTTGACCGTGGCCGGCGCTTATCATTCCCCGTTGATGGCCGGCGCGCAGCCGAAGTTGCAGGCTGCCCTGGCGGCCATCACCGTGAATGCCACTTCGGTGCCGGTCATTTCCAACGTCACTGCCGCCGCGCACGAAGGTCCGGCCGAGATTCGCCAGACACTGGTTGCGCAGGTCACTTCTTCCGTGCGCTGGGAGGCGTCGATGCGTGCGTTGCTCGCACAGGGTTTCACGCGCTTTATTGAACTTGGACCAGGCACGGCACTAAGTGGCTTCATGAAGCGGATTGACGGTGCCGCCGTGCGCTTGAATGTGGCCGATGTCGCGTCCCTCGAAGCGACGGTTAAAGCATTGACCACCTGATTGAATTTCGGTCTGCTCGCTCCGCGTTTCACATTTATGGGACTCCTTGATCAGCAAATTGCCGTCGTGACCGGAGCCGGTCGCGGGATCGGCCGCGCCATCGCGCTCCAGTTCGCCGATGCGGGCGCGGACGTGATCTGTGTTTCGCGCACGGTGGAGAATTCGCGGAAGGTCGCGGACGAAGTGCAGACCAAAGGCCGCCGCTCATGGGCCGTGGCGGTGGATGTCGCGGACCCCGCGGGCGTCAACGCCGCCGCCGAGCAGATCCTCAAGGATGCCGGCCGCGTGGACATCCTCGTGAACAACGCCGGCGTCACCCGTGACAACCTGCTCATGCGCATGAGCGAGGAAGAGTGGGACACCGTGATCAACACCAATTTGCGCGGCGCATTCGTTCTGACCAAGGCGTTCACGCGGGCATTCCTGAAGCAAAAGTCGGGGCGCATCATCAACGTCGCCTCCGTGGTCGGCTTGATGGGCAATGCTGGTCAGGCCAATTATGCGGCGAGCAAGGCGGGGTTAATCGGTTTCACCAAATCTGTCGCACGGGAGTTTGCCTCCCGCGGCATCACGGTGAACGCGATTGCCCCCGGTTTCATCGAGACGGACATGACCGCCGTCCTGAAAGACGAGATCAAGACAGAGTTGCTCAAGCGCATTCCGCTGGGTTGCCTCGGCTCGGCGGCGGACATCGCGGGGGCCGCGTTGTACCTCGCCAGTCCGGCCGCGCGCTACGTCACCGGACAGGTGCTCACGGTCGATGGCGGCATGGTCATGTAGAAAGCGCTGGACGCGAGGATTCGGCCGCATTACAGAAGCGCGGCGACGCGGAAAACCGGCGTCAATTCGTGTGCAAACTCACTTGAACAATTTCGCGGAATCGGGGCTTGACGCCTCGGTGAGCGTCGCATAGACACACCCCAACAACCAAACGGAGATACGCATGTCGGACCAATCAATTGAACAAAAGATCAAGAAGATCATCGTCGAACAACTCGGTGTGAATGAAGACCAGGTCACGCCCGAGGCCAAGTTCATCGAGGATCTCGGCGCGGACTCACTGGACACGGTGGAGCTCGTGATGGCGCTCGAGGAGGAGTTCGGCAGCGAAATCCCCGATGAAGAAGCGGAAAAGCTGATCAGCGTCGGTGACGTGATCCGCTACATCGAAGAAACCAAGAAATAATCCGCCGTCGCTTTCCCGGGCAGCACGGCCTCGTGTGGCCGGGCTGCCCTTTGGTTTTTATATGGCCAGCAATCATCACGACATCCGCGTGGTCGTCACCGGACTGGGCGCGGTTTCGCCGCTCGGCAACGACGCCAACACCAGCTTTGACCAGGTCATCGCCGGCCGCTGCGGCATCGGCCCGATCACCCACTTCGACGCGAGCGCCTACGACTGCCGGATCGCCGGCGAGGTGCGGGATTTTGATCCGACTCCGGCGTTTCCCAACGCAAAGGATGTCCGGCGCATGGACCGGTTCGTCCACCTCGGCGTGCATGCCGGTTACCAGGCGTTGCTTGATTCCGGCCTCGACCTTGAAACGGTCAACCGCGATGAGATCGGTGTCTTCATCGGCTCCGGCATCGGCGGACTGCACACGACCGAGGAACAGCACAAGATATTGCTGGCGAAAGGTCCGGGCCGCGTCTCGCCGTTCATGATCCCTGCGCTCATCCTGAACATGGCCTCCGGTTTGTTCTCGATGTACAACAAGTTGCGCGGGCCGAACGTCGCCACGTGTTCCGCCTGCGCGACTTCTACACACGCCATTGGCGAGGCCTGGCGCACGCTCAAGATGGGCGACGCGAAGGTGATGTTCGCCGGTGGCGCCGAGTCCACGATCGTGCCGCTGGGCATTGGCGGTTTTTGCGCAATGAAGGCCATGAGCACGCGGAATGACGAGCCGCAACGGTCGTCCCGACCCTTCGACCTCGGCCGCGATGGCTTCGTGATGGGCGAGGGCGCGGCGGTGGTCGTGCTGGAAGAACTCGAACATGCCAAAGCGCGGGGCGCACGCATCTATTGCGAGTTGCTTGGCTACGGCAACACGGCCGACGCGAACCACATGACCGCGCCGGCACCCGGCGGCGAAGGGGCCGCGCGCTGCATGAAGATGGCGCTCAAGAACGCCCGGTTGAACCCGGAGCAAATCGACTACATCAACGCGCACGGCACCTCCACGCCGCAAGGCGATGTGTGCGAAACGCAGGCCATCAAGACCGTTTTCGGCGAGCACGCCCGCAAGCTCGCGGTCAGTTCCACCAAGGGCGCGACCGGCCACATGCTGGGTGCCGCCGGGGCCATCGAGACTGTCTTCTGCGCCAAGGCCATCGAACGCGGAGTTCTGCCACCCACGATCAACCTGGAAAATCCCGACCCCGAGTGCGATCTCGACTACGTGCCGAATCAGGCGCGCGAGCAGCGGATCGACACTTTCGTGAACAACTCCTTCGGCTTCGGCGGTCACAACGCCACCGTCATCGGCCGGCGGTTTG
>CAYXDZ010000054.1:6804-10038 GCA_964463815.1 uncultured Verrucomicrobiota bacterium
CATGAACCTGCTGCCCCTCATCGAGGCCAAACGCGATGGCAAAAAGTTTCTTCCCGGCCAGATCGAAGAATTCGCGCAGGCGGTCGCGGACGGGCGTTGCCAGGATGAACAGGTGGCGGCGCTGTTGATGGCGATCTACCTGCGCGGCATGGAGCCCGACGAGACACAGCACTTGATGCTGGCGATGCGCGATTCCGGCGAGGTGCTGGCCTTTCCCGAGGACGAACGGCCGCTGGTGGACAAGCATTCCACCGGCGGGGTGGGCGACAAGGTTTCCCTGATTCTCGCGCCGCTGCTGGCGGCGCTCGGCCTGCGCGTGCCCATGATCTCCGGCCGGGGCCTCGGCCTCACCGGTGGCACGCTGGACAAGATGGAATCCATTCCCGGCTGCCGCGTGCGGCTGGCTCCGGATGAGATCATCGCCCAGGTGCAGAAAGTGGGTTGCGTCATTTGCGGCCAGACCGAGCAGATGGTGCCCGCGGACCGGGTGCTCTACGCCATGCGCGATGTCACGGGCACGATTCCTTCCATTCCGTTGATCACGTCTTCGATCCTTTCCAAGAAGCTGGCGGAAGGCATCGGGTCGCTGATGCTGGATGTGAAGTTCGGCAACGCCGCTTTCATGCGCACGCCCCAGGAGGCGCGTGAACTCGCGGCCAGCCTGGTGTCGCTCGGTCGCAAATGCGGCGTGAAGACCCGCGCCATGTTGACCGCCATGGAAACCCCGTTGGGCCTCGCCGCCGGCAACTGGCTGGAAGTGCGCGAGGCGGTGGACTGCCTCGAGGGTCGCGCGCCGACTGATCTGGAGCAGATCGTCGTCGAGTGCGCCGCGCACCTGCTGGAATTGTCCGGGCGGGCGACCTCCTTCGAAACGGCGCGCAGCGAAGTCATGGGTTGTTTGGATTCGGTGCTTCCACGCCGCAAGTTCGACGAGATGATTGCCGCGCAGGGCGCGGACCTCGCAGCGTTCAATCACCGACTGAAGCAGGAGTCCAACGCTCCCGTAGTGCGCGAACTGCTAGCTGCCAGGGAGGGCTACGTCCTGAAGTGCGACGCCCGGATCATCGGTGAGGTGGTCCATTTTCTCGGGGGCGGCCGCACCGCGCGCACCGACACGATCAACTTCGAGGTCGGGGTCGATCGGTTGATGAAGCCCGGCTATGCGGTGGGCCGTGGCCTGGCGCTCGCTCGCGTGCATGCCGAGGACGAAGCGGGTGCCGAGTTGGCGATGCAGCGGCTGGAGTCTGCCTTTGTGATCGGCTCCGAGCCGCCTAACTTGCCGCCCCTGATTCTGGAAACGATTCGCTGACGAATGGAAGTGGTTCCGGCGATTTGCAGCGCGTGGGAGGCTAAAGCTTCAAAAAATTCCCGACCATCCTCCGCCCCTCCTCGGTCAGAATGCTCTCAGGATGGAACTGCACGCCGTGGACCGGATGGGTCTTGTGCTGGACGCCCATGATTTCCCCTTCGTCCGTCTCGGCCGTGATCTCCAGGCAGTCCGGCAGGGTCTCGCGCTTGATCACCAGCGAGTGGTAACGCGTCGCGATGAAGGGATTGGGCATGCCGGCAAACATGCCTTTGCCCGTGTGCTTGATCGGCGAGGTCTTGCCGTGCATGAGCCGGTAATTGACGATCACGTCACCGCCATACACATGTCCGATGCACTGATGCCCTAGACATACCCCCAGCATCGGCGTGGTCGGTCCAAAGGTCTTGATGATCTCGTTGGAAAGCCCCGCTTCGTTCGGTGAACACGGTCCCGGCGAGATCAGGATGCGTTCCGGCTTCAGGTCGCGAATCTGGTCGAGCGTGATCTGATCATTGCGATGCACCCGCAAATCCACCTGTTGCTCGCCCAGATATTGCACGAGGTTGTAGGTGAATGAATCGTAGTTGTCGATGACCAGCACCATAAGCGGGCAGGACGTTAGGAGGGCGGGGGAGCTTTGCCAATGGTGGAGTTCGCTCCCGTCAACGCTGGCGACCGGGGCAGGCGGTCAGTCTTTCTTCTCTGGCACCGGTGGATTGGAGGCGGGTGGTTCCGTTGCCGGGGCGGGCACTTCGGGATGGTAACGTCCGTTTGCGTTGCGGCGTTGCACCGCTTCGCGGGCGGCGGTCCGTTCCGCTTCATCAATTTGACCGTCGCCGTTCGTGTCGAAGCGCTTGAGCACATCTTCGCGCGTGGCGTTCGGTGGCGTCCGTTGGCCGGTGGAGCGCAGCCGGTTGCGCATGGCCTGCATCCCGGCTTCGCGCTCGCCGTCGCTGAGCTGCCCGTCACCGTCCTTGTCAAATTCCTTGAGCACCGCCTGCCGGTCGATGGCTGGGCGGGCAGGTATACCGGACGCCGCGTTGGTGCTAGTGGTCCGTTGCGTCCGTTTCGCCAGCTCGGCCCGGGCCGCGGCGCGTTCTTCGTCGTCAATCTTGCCGTCCCCGTTCTTGTCCAGCCGTCGCATAAATTCCTGGGCGGCGGCCGACCTCTCCGCAGTTTGCGCTGCGGGCCGTTGCGGACGGCCTTGGAGGGCGGCTTCGCGGGCGGCCTGGCGCTCCGTTTCATTGAGAACGCCATCGCCGTCCTGATCGAACTGCCGGATCAGCTCGACGCGGTTCGGTTGCGTTCCGCGTTCCGGAGCCGCCCGGGTGGGCCCGTCCTGAGCGACGGCGGGAACGGCCAAGGCCAGGACGGCGACATAAGGCAGCAAAGTATTGAGAAATATCATGTGTCTTCAGACGACCACTCGCGCAGTCGTGGCTTTGTATTGAACGGTCGGAATATACGAGTGACCGGCGAAAAGGCGATTAATTTTCTGGCGCCGCCCGTCATCCGCTCCGTACGGTGCCGCCGATGGAAACGTTACCGAAGCCGCAGGTGATTCTGACCCACGAAAGCGATCTGGATGGGTTAATGTCCGGGCTGTTGCTCCAGCGGCTGGCCGAAAGACTGCACGCCGACTCGCCCCGCCTGGAGGCGTGGAATTACAACGGCTGGCGCAATCGCGAGATGACCGAGCCGTCCGCGTGGGTCTGCGACCTGACGTTTGAGGCCCGGCTCGATCGCCCCAACTGGGTGGTGATTGACCATCACGCCACCGAAGCCCGGCCGCAGCAGGCGAAGCTGATTCACCATCTCGAGAAGTCCGCCGGCCAGCTTTGCTATGAGCTCTGTCGCGAACACGGCCTGGCCTCGCCCGAGCTGGATCGCCTGGCCCACCTCAACAACGTCGCCGACCTCTTTCT
>CAYXDZ010000054.1:10138-13342 GCA_964463815.1 uncultured Verrucomicrobiota bacterium
AGCAAGAACGGGCAGGCGCTCAAGATCGCCGAGCAGCTCAAGGGCGGCGGGCACGCGAACGCCGCCGGGGCCACCCTGCCGCGCTCGATCAAACAGATCCCGGAGGCGATCGAGTATCTCAAGCAGGTGCTCAATCCCCCGGCGCGTCCGGTGACGGGCAGCTTGAACAGTCTGGGTGATCTGCTGCAGGCTTTGGACAGTTGACGGAACGCTTGCCGTGGTCGCTGCGGCGAATCGGCCCTTGAGCTGTCCACCACGAACCTTGTGAGGGCTGCTCTTCCCGCCGATTCTGAGCAGGTCCGCAAGTATCGGCTTGTTTCCCGGCGGAAGGACTCCGCAACCTTCCCGAACCATGAAGCGCAGACATTTTATCGGCACTCTCACCATTGGTGGCTTGGGCGGCGCACTGGCTCAGGAATCCCTCCCGCAAACCAAGCCTGTCCTTGTCCGCACGCCGCTCGTGCTCATGGCCCCGCGGGTGGACGGTGTGGAGGCGGTCTGGGCGGTGAGTCGGCTGAGCAAGGGCCGGCTTGAATGGGAGGCCGGGGACGGTACGCGGGGCATTGGCGGCGCAGATGCGTTTGGCTTTGTGCCGCAGGGGGAAGGGGTGTTGCGCGTGCGCGTGTCGGGGTTGAAGCCGGGGATGAGTTGTCGCGTGCGCTCGCACACGGTGGCGGCCGACGACGGGGAGACGATCACCAGTCCGTGGAAAACATTTCGGACGCTGAACCCGCGGGCGGTGGAAACCCGTTTCGTCATGTGGAACGACACCCATGTGAACCACGAGACCATCCGGGCTTTGCACACGAAAACCCCGGCGGCAGATTTCCTGGTCTGGAATGGCGACACTTGCAACGACTGGACGAAGGATGAATTGCTCGTGCCCACGCTGCTAAATCCCGGCGACTGTGACATCACCGGAGAGCGTCCGTTGTTCATCACCTGGGGCAACCACGACGTGCGTGGGGCGCACGCCTTCAAGATGCCGGGCCTCGTGGCCACGCCGGAGGGACGGCCCTTTTACGCGTTTCGATCCGGGCCGGTGGCGGTGATCGTTCTGCACACGGGCGAAGACAAACCGGATGATCATCCCTCGTTTCAAGGCCGCGTGGCGTTCGATGCCTTGCGTGCGGAGCAGGCCCGGTGGTTGGAGGAGGTGATCTTGCGGCCGGAACTGCGGGACGCGCCTTATCGGCTGGTCTTCTGCCACATTCCACTGCGCTGGAAGGATGAGCGCGCACAGGACTATGCCGGTACCGGGTTCGACCGGCACAGCGGGCGGAGTCGGGCGGCGTGGCACGAATCGCTGGTGGCATGGAAGACCCAGGTGATTCTGTCCGGACATACGCACGAGCCTTTCTGGCTGCCGCCGACCCCGGAATTCCCATACGGCCAGCTCACCGGGGGCGGCCCGCAGTTGGCACGGGCGACCTGGACGGAGGGCAGCGCTGACGCCTCGCAGCTCAAGCTCAAGCTGATGAATCTCCAAGGAAACATCCTGCACGAGCTATCCCTGCGCCCGCTGGCGTGAGGGAGCGGAGCTGGCACGTTGCAACATTAGCACCCGACAGCAAAGGCGTGGGCAGGAGACTTCAGCAGGCGATGAATCCCCGCAGGCTGCGCGGCAACCCACTGCGGCAGCCCCGTGCCCCTGTTCCAGTCGTCGTTTGGTTGCTCAAGCCTGCCAGCCGTTGCGCGCCGGGCGCTTTACCCAGGCATTCAATTCGGGCAGGTTGGTCACCTTCATGTTCGGGCCGTCCCAATCGACTCGTCTGCCTTGACCCGCCTTCATGGCCAGGTTGCCGAGCAGACTGAACTCGGTCAGGCGCGTGCCGTAATCGAAGGGCACGGCCGTCTCCGTCTGGCCGGCGCGGACGGCGTCGAGGAAATCGACGAAGACATTTTTGGGGCGTGGTAGAATCCGGGGCGGCGCGGGCGTTTCCTGCATCTTCTTGTAGGGCACGATGTGCATCTTGTCCCCGTAGGTGCCGGTGAAAATCACGCCCTTCTCGCCCACGTAAAGAGTGCCGCTGTCGCCCCGGTCGAGTTCCTCCTCGGGATACTTTGCGCGAAGTTCGAGGAGCAGGGGCGGGAGGTTCCGGTCATCGCCCTGGGCGGCGCGCAGGTTGCCCTGCGGTTTGCCGGTCGTGGTGGCGTTCAAGCCTTCGTACCAATAAACTTTCACGGCGGGCATGTCCCCCCGCGCCGGGACATCCCAGCGCACCCGGCTTCCCATGGGATAACGCTCGTCGCTCCCGCCGCGCAACTGCTCGGCCTCGATACTGGTGGGATGATCCACCTTGAGCGCCCAGAAGACCCCGTCGAGGACGTGGCAGCCCATGTTGCCAATGGAGCCATTGCCGAAATCGTACCAGCCATGCCAGGAGTGCGGGTGCAGATCGCTGTGGAAATCACGATAGGGGGCGGGCCCGATCCATTCATCCCAGTGCAGGCCTTCGGGCACGGGCAACACGGGCGGACGCGGTCCCTCGCCACCGTTCGCGCGATTCGTCCAACTATGGGTTTCCGTGACCTTGCCGATGACGCCGGCCCAGATGTATTCGCAGAGCTTGCGGTAGCCATCTTCGCAATGGCCCTGGTTGCCCATCTGGGTGGCGACCTTGGACTTCGCCGCGAGGGCGCGCATCGCCCGCGCTTCCCCGATGTCGTGGCAGACCGGCTTTTCGCAAAACACGCTTTTGCCCAGTTGCATCGCGATCAGGGAGGGCAGGGCGTGATGATGATTGGGCGTGGCGATGAACACCGCGTCGATGTCCTTGCCCACCTGGTCAAACATCTTCCGGTAGTCGGTGAAGACCTTCAGCTTGCCGGCATCATGGCCCTTCGATTGCAGCCAGTTTTGCGCGCTGGCCTGCCGGTTGGCATCCACGTCCACAATCGCGACGAGATGTTCCTCGAGCGTGGCGGCGAGGTGCGCCGAGGTGCCACGTCCACCGCAGCCGATCTGGGCGACGCGGATCTTTTGGCCGGCATTGGCGGCGCTCAGGATGTTGAACGGAGCGGCGGCCAGCACCCCGGTGGCGAGCGCCGACTGTTTGATGAAGGAGCGGCGGGAAGGAATATTTTTCATGAGCATCGGTGGTTGATAGTAAGTGGCATAAACCAAAACGACACGCTGTGGCCAGTAGAAATCCCAACCCATCACTCGGGAAAGCTCGTGCTTGAGAATGAACTCATGGCCTA
>CAYXDZ010000055.1:0-6014 GCA_964463815.1 uncultured Verrucomicrobiota bacterium
TAGCTTCGGACGGCCCCCAGTGCGTGGCCCTTCGCCAAGGGAAGTCCGCGATCTCCCCACGAATGCTTCGACCCGGCAACGCAGCGAGCTGCGTCTTCAAGCCGGAACTATCCCTGCCGCACCTGGCGGTTCGCCCGAAGTCAAAATCCCAAGCGGATGCTGCGGATCAATCTGTGTGTGCAGACGCATTCACACCGAACAGTGTAGAGCCATTTGCGGCATTGTATCCGGCATTCAGCCTGTTACAAACCTGCCCGATCCCGGAATTATTTTGCAAGTGGCGGAGTTGGCTACGCCCTCGGTTTAGGACTCAAGCGGCGAACCGCGCGCTTGCACAATGGGAGTGCCCAGCGTCCCAGCCTGCCCAGTTGTGCCTCCTCAATACAAACACGACACACGATTCATCTTCATGAAACCAGCCTTCCTTGAACCTATTCTGATAGCCGCCTGGCTTGGCAGTGCTTGCGGCCTCGGCTTCGCAGCCGGCCCCGCGCCCGCGAACTGGCCGCAGTTCCGCGGGCCCAACGCCTCAGGCGTGGCGGCGGAAGCCCGGCCGCCGGTCCACTTTGGGTCGGAGACCAATTTGCTCTGGAAGACCGCCGTGCCGGCGGGAATCTCCGCGCCTGTGGTATGGGGTGACCGGGTATTTCTGACAGGGTTGGCTGGCAACCAACTGATCACGCTCGCTTATGATGCCCGTTCGGGTGAGGAACTCTGGCGGCAAGTCGCTCCGGCGGAGCGGATCGAGGAATGCCATCAGTTCAGCTCGCCGGCGGCTCCCACGCCATGTACCGACGGTGAACGCATCTATGCCTATTTCGGATCCTTTGGTTTGATCGCTTACGATTTCGGCGGCCGCGAAGTCTGGCGGCGGGCCATGGAACGGCTGCCTTCCAAATACGGCACCGCCAGCTCCCCTATCCTCGCTGACGGCCGCCTCATCCTGCAGCACGACGGAGACAGTACCAACGCCAGCCTCGTGGCGCTATCGCCGGCCACTGGCCGCCTGGAATGGCAATCCTGGCGAACCCGGGCCGGAGCCGCCTATTCCACGCCCATGGTTTGGCGGCAAGACGGGCGGGCGGAGCTGATCGTCCAGGGTAAGGGTCGGGTCGCAGCCTATGCCTTGGAGGGTGGGGAGCCGAAGTGGTGGGTCAGAGGGTGGGGCGGGGATGCGGCCGTCACCACCCCGGTCGCGGGTGCTGGCATGTTGTTCGTGGGCGGCAGCGGCATGGGCGATCCTTCCGAGCCGGATGAACCCTTGTTCAACTGGCAGAAACTCCTCGCCGATCTTGATGCCAACCAAGACGGGCAGCTCGCCCTCAATGAAGTTCCCGAATCGCTGGTCTGGCACATTCGCAAGGAGGTCCCGCAGGAAGTGCCCGGAAACTTGTTGCGCCTGCGCGACCTGCTTCAATGGTTCACCGACGCCAACAAGGACCAACTTATCACCAAGGCGGAGTGGGATGCGGATGAGGCGTATGTCAAAGACAAGTTCAACGCGGATCGCTTCGTGGGCATCCGGCCGGGTGGCCAGGCCGACAGCACCGAGACGCACGTGACGTGGGAAACCACCAAGGGCCTCGGGGAGATGCCTTCGGCGCTGTTCTATCAAGGACGCCTGCACTTCGTTCGCGACGGCGCCATGTGGACGGTGATCGAGCCCCAGACGGGCAGACGACTGCTGGACCGCGAACGTCTCGGCATCGGCGGCCAGATCGTGGCCTCACCTGTCGCGGCCAACGGCCACATCTATGTCGTCAATGGATCCGGCACCTTCGCCGTGCTCCGCGCGGGCGACACCCTGGACGTGGTCGCCGTGAACAAACTCGGCGAAAGTGTCCGCACCACGCCCGCCATCGCCGGCAACGTGCTCTTCGTCCGCAGCACCGGGCACCTTTGGGCGTTTGGTCGGTGAACTTGAAGGTGATCAAAACCAAACCACCATGAATACCAACTTGATCCTCGGAGCGTCCTTGAGTTCGCTGCTGCTGGCTTGCCCGGCTTCGGCGGGAATCGTCATCAACGAGATCTTCTACCACGCCCCGGACGACGTTGAGGAGCTCCAGTGGATTGAGCTTCACAACCCGGATCGTGAGCCGGTGGATGTCTCTGGCTGGCAGTTGACGCGGGGGGTGGAATTCCATTTTCCAGAGGCGAGCGTGCTGCCTGCCGGCGGCTTCGTGTTGCTGTGCAAGAACGCCAAGTTGTTTGCCGAATTCTACGAGGCGAAGGTGGACGGGGAGTTCACGAAGTCGCTCGGTCGCGGGGGCGACACGGTGGAACTCGTGGACGCTTCCGGCAAGCTGGTGGATCGCGTGAACTATGACGATCGCAACCCGTGGCCTTCCTCAGCCGACGGCACTTCAGCGTCGTTGGAACGAATCACCCCGGGGGCATCTGGACAGCTTGCGGACAACTGGTCGGCTTCACCGCTGCCGGAAGATAGGAACCGCCCTGCAGGTACGCCGGGTCGGGTGAATGCAAGCTTCTCGGTCAATCTTCCCCCGAGCATCAGCAGTCTCACCGTCAGTCCGCGCAATCCCGCGCCCGGACAACCCATCGGGGTGCGGGCGATCATCGAGGACTATGACGGCCTGGAGACGGTGGAACTGCGTTATCGCGTGGCGAAGTCCGGGGTGGTGGGTGAGGAAGAGCTGGTGCCCATGACTACAACTGATGGGAAGAACTTCGACGGCGAGCTTCCGGGGTTTGACGCTTCACAATTGGTGCGCATCCGCGTCCGGGCCACGGACCGGCAGCAGGCAGAACGATTCCAGCCGTCGCCGAACGCACTGGCCCCGGCTGTCTCCGTCTTCGTCCAGGCGCGGCCGTCGGCCGCCAACCTTCCCCTGGTTCAGATGATTCATACGGATCCGCGAGAACTGGCGGAGATGAACCGCATCCGGCAGCGAGCACTGCGTCCCAGCGCCGGCCCGCTCAACGATGGCGGGCCGCGCGAGCTCATGGGGTGGCTCGATCAGCAACTCAACCTGTCCGCCGCGTGGTTCGAATGGAGTGTCAACCGACCGGTTGATGCCGCCGCTTACCGTGCCCTCCGCACGGTGATGGCAGTCCGGAACTCCGAGCGCAACGCGCTCATGGAAGAGGCGCTGGCCGCAGACGATCTCGCAGCATTCAAGGCGCCGGCAACCGCCCGGATCAAGGTAATTCAGGACTCCCTGCTCGCGGACGCGAAGAGCGCGCTACCCGTTGAAACCGGCGCGGTGTTTGAGCGCTGGTATCACGAGCAGCTGCGACCAGGCGAACCGGACCCGATGGGCTTTTTGAAAGGGCTCTTCAACCTGGAGGCCCGCTGGTTGGCGCTGAACACGGAGTTCGAGCTGACGGCCGGCCAAGTGCAGGAACTGCGTCCGGCCCTGCAGGCCGCCGCGGGCGGGCGGGCGGAGTTGCTCCCGCTGCTCCAGAAAGTGATGGCTGGCGAGGGGGACTTTCTCGGGCTTCTGACCAACCTCGGAAAAGTGGAGACGCAGTTGGACGCGCAACTGAAGCGGCACCTCACACTTCGTCAGCACCGGTTCCTGCAGCAATGGAAAGGCAGCCAGGGTTCGTTCATCCGTCCGCGCATGGTGGAAGCCCGGCCGCGCCCTCCGCGGGGCAGCGCCGCGTTCATCCATACCAACCCAACGACGGGCGAGACCGAGGTCTTTGATTTCATCCACATCACGGAGCGGAGCGCAGGTTACAAGGCCCGCTTCCACAAGGATCACCCGCTGCGGGGCATGTCGGCGGTCAACGTCATCTTTGAATACAATGACCGCTTCGTATTGGCGGAGCCGCTCGCCTTCGAGCTGTATCGCCGCGTGGGCAATGCCGCCCCGCAAACGGATTTCGTGCGGTTGACCTTGAACGGGCAACCGATGGGTTACCATCTGCTGTTCGAGCAGGTGAACGGTTCCTTCCTCCGGCGCAACCAGCTCAACCCGGACGGTGATCTCTACAAGCTCATTTGGTATGGCTTGGGCATCGAGGGGCAGCACGAGAAACAGGACCATCCGGATCGCAGTCACGCAGACCTGGTCAAATTGATCGGCCAGCTTGACACCACCACCCACGCCGCCCAATGGAAGCTGATCCAGCAACATTTCAACGTCGATCAGGTCGTCAACTATTTCGCCGTCAACATGGTCCTCTCGCACTGGGACGGATACTTCAATAATTACTTCGCCTATCACGACCGCCGGGGCCTTGGAAAATGGGAAATCTATCCGTGGGATCAGGACAAAACCTGGGGAGTTCACGACCAGAGCGGTGACCAGGTGTTCTTCGACCTGCCGCTGACTTTCGGGATGGCGGGAGACCGCCCGCCCGGCGATGGACCGGCGTTCATGAATCCGGGCCACTGGTGGCGTCCGGGAGGGTATTTCTCAAAACCCCTGCTGGCGAATCCCGAGTTTCGTCAGCAGTTTCTGCAGCGCATCCGCCAGATTCTGGAGGAAACCTACAACGAAGAGGTGTTTTTCCCGATCATTGACGCACTCGCCGCACGGTTGCGTCCGGAAATTCCCATCCGGGCGCAGGCCATCGGCGAGGAAGCCAGCCAGGCCCTGGCGCGTCTGGACCGCAACGTCGCTTCCCTGAAGGAACACCTCACGAAGCGCCGCCAGTTTTTGCTGGGTCAGGAGGAGTTGGTCAAGCTACCGAGATGAGCCGCTGCAGCAACGAACGGATAAGTTGGAACCGCTGATCTGCGCGAGCTGACTGCGGTCAGCCCTTCCACCCGTGACGACTATTTGCCCACGTATTTCAAACGGTAAACTTTGCCACCGGTGTCGTCGCTGATGAGGATCGAGCCATCGGGGGCCTGGGCGCAGTCGGCGGGGCGGCCGAGCACTTCATCGCCCTTCAGAAAGCGCACCATCGGCTGTTCGCCGTACGGACGGCCATCCTCGAAGAGGATGCGGGACAACCGGTAGCCCACCTTCTCGGTGGCGTTCCAACCGCCGCGCTGCGCCACAAAGGCGTCGCCATGCGCGCCGGGAATCGCGTCGCCAGTGTAGAAGAACAGCGCATTGGCCGAGCAATGCGCGGGCATCAACCACGCGGGAATCGTGGCCTTGCTTGCGTATTCAATGAGCTTCGGGTGGTCGAGAAAGTTCAAGTTGGGCTGGTTCTTGCCCACCAGCCACGGATGGCCGTAGAAGCCGCCCTCGACGTAGTGATTCAACTCCGCGGGCGGATTGTGGTCCGTGATGGGTTGGCCCGCGTTCTTGCCCGCCTCGAGCTTCGTGGCGAACATGTCGATGTCATGGTCCACACCCCAGATTTCATCGGTGCCCGGTCGCACGGCGAACTTCTCGGTGTTGCGGACGCCCGAGGCAAAGAGCTTCTTGTCCGAGCCATCCAGCGCAAACGACCAGATGATCTTCCGCTCCGAGGCTTCGACCGGTTCGTCGGTGGCGTTGGACTGGTCGCCGACGTGGGTGTAAATCCGGCCCTTGTGAATCAGCAATGCCCGCCACATGTGCCCGCCGCGCGAACCGGTGGGTAGTTGCTCAGGACCGAGCACCTGCACTTCTTCATCCGCCTTGCCATCGCCGTTCGTATCGCGAGCCTTGGAGATGGCGTTCAACTGCGCGAACCACAGCCAGCCATCGTGCCATTGCATCCCCTGCAGGATCGTGCCGGGGTCCTTGCCTTCGACAAAGGGCGTCAGGGTCTCATACTTGCCGTCGCCGTCGGTGTCCTTGCCGGCCATGATCTTGCCCTCCTTGGGCACGCTGACAAACAGCGTGTTGCCGGAGCCGTAGGCGAGAAAGCGCGGCGCTTTGATGGCGTCCACGGCGACCGTGAGTTGATAGCCGTCACGCACCCAGATGCCTTCGGGAATCTCCGCGGTAGCGGCGAAAGTGGTGGCCAGACCGAGGCACGCCAGCAAAGCGACCGAGCGTGAAGTGGATGAATGGTTGAGCTTCATGACAAATGGAATGTGGGTTGGTGAAACAGGGTTCGCAAAACAATGAGTTGCGTTCTGACGGGTGGCAACGCCAAAC
>CAYXDZ010000055.1:6114-13053 GCA_964463815.1 uncultured Verrucomicrobiota bacterium
TGAAACAGGGTTCGCAAAACAATGAGTTGCGTTCTGACGGGTGGCAACGCCAAACACTTCATTTGCCGCGCGTGGGAGCGCAGCCTGGCGCTGCCCCCGACGCAGCGGGCGTGACGGAGCGCCGATCTCCGGTCCCGCGTGTGGTGGAGCTCAATCATATCGCCGGACCTCTGGCACCTGGGTTGTCCGGGACTCAGCCCAGATCACCACCACCTTGATGATAGTCTTGTCTAATTTATCCTCTTGCGGCAATCTATTTCTGTGCTAACAATATCTGCGAACAGCCGCCTGGCCGGCCGAACAAGCTTATGAAAAACATCCGCTCCATCTTGCTCGCTGCGCTTGCCGTGCTCGCCGCCCAACCCGTCGTGGGCGCGGACAAACTCCCCGTCGTGACCACCACCACGATGGTCACCGACCTGGTGCGACGCGTGGGTGGCGATCGCACGGAAGTCGTGGGCCTCATGGGCCCCGGCGTGGACCCGCACCTCTACAAACCCTCCGCGAACGACGTCACCCGCGTGGGCCGCGCACAGGTGATTTTCTATTCCGGCCTGATGCTGGAGGGGCGCATGGGGGACCTGTTCGCGAAGATGGCCCGGCGCGGGAAGAAAGTTTACGCCGTCACCGAGTCGGTGCCGGAGGACCGACTGCTCGAGCCGGCTGCGTTTGAGGGGCATTGGGACCCGCACGTCTGGGGTGATCCTACGTTGTGGTCGGCCTGCGTGGACACCGTCATCGACGCACTGGTTGAAAATGATCCCCAAGGACGCGCGGGCTACGAGCAGCGCGGTGCCGCGCTGAAACAGGAATACGCCGCACTGGCGGCCTGGGCGAAGTCCCGGGCAAATGAACTGCCGGCCGACCGTCGCGTTTTGATCACCAGTCACGATGCCTTCAACTATTTCGGCCGGGCTTTCGGCCTGGAAGTGGTGGGGGTGCAGGGCATTTCGACGGTGACGGAGGCCGGGTTGGCGGACATCACGCGCATCGTGGATTTCATCAAGGAGCGCCAGGTGAAGGCAATCTTCATTGAGAGCAGCGTTTCCCCCGCAACAATCGAGCGGATCAGCCGGGACTCGGGTGCGCGGATCGGGGGTGAGCTCTTTTCCGATGCGCTGGGTGAACCCGGCAAAAAGGAAACGGCCGGCGGGCATACATACGACCTGGGCACCTACGAGGGTTGGATTCGCCACAACATCAACACGTTCGTGGACGCGTTGAAGTAGGAGCCGCGCCAGACTACGGGCGCTCCTCGTTCTTGAGGCCAAGTCTTTCCATCAGCTCGTAAAGCGTAGGGCGGCTGACGCCCAGTTCCGCGGCGGCGTGGCTGATCTTGCCCTGATTGCGGCGCAAGGCGTCCGCCACCATGTTTCGTTCGAGTTCTTCGCGCGCTTCCTTCAGCGGCTTGCCCGTCTCCTTGGGCGCGGTGTCCGCCAGTTCGAGATCCTCGGGCTGGATGCTCGCGCCCTCGTGCATGATGAACGCGCGCCGGACGCGGTTCTGCAATTCGCGCACGTTGCCGGGCCAGTCGTGGTGTTCAAGCGCCCGCTGTGCGGGCAGGGTGAACTTCGGGGCGGCCTTGCCGTGTTCGCGGGCGAACTGCTCGATGAAGGACTGCGCCAGCAACTGCACGTCACCCGGACGGTCTTTCAGCGGCGGCAGCGTGATATTCACCACGTTCAACCGGTAGAAGAGGTCTTCACGAAACTTGCCGGCGGTGATGCTCCTGGCCAGATCCTGATTGGTGGCGGCAATGATGCGGACATCCACGCTGATCGAAACCCGGCCGCCCACCCGCTCGATCTTCCGCTCCTGAAGAAAGCGCAGCAGTTTGACCTGGAGCGGCAGGGGCATTTCGCCAATCTCATCCAGAAAGAGCGTGCCGCCCTCGGCCAGTTCCACGCGGCCCTTGCGCTGCGCGTGGGCACCGGTGAAGGAGCCTTTCTCGTGGCCGAACAGCTCGCTTTCGAGCAGTGCTTCGGGAATCGCGCCGCAATTGATCGCCACGAACGGCTTCTCGCGCCGGGGGCTTTGCAGGTGAATCGCGCTGGCCACCACTTCCTTGCCCGTGCCGCTTTCGCCCAGGATGAGCACCGGCGCATCCGTGGCGGCGATCTTGGTGATGAAGTTGTAAACTTTCTGCATCGCCGGACTGGTGCCGACCAGGCCCGCGAAACCGCCCCCCGCCGCGGGTTCCATCGCCTCGATCCGGTGGGCTTGTTTCAAGTCCGCCACCACGCTGGCGCGGCGCAGGAGAATCTTGAGTTCCTCCATCTGCACCGGTTTGGGCAGGAAATCCTTGGCCCCGGCGGCGATGGCCCGCACCGCGTGTTCCCGATCCGCCTGGCCGGTGATGACGAGCACCTGCGTGGAGGGTTGCTCGGCCAGAATCTCCCCCAGAATGGCCATCCCCTCGGTGACGCTGTTGGGATTCGGTGGCAGCCCGAGATCCAGCAGCACCACGCCCGGCCGGCGCTCCTTGAACGCGCGCACCGCGCTCTCGCGGCTGTCAGCCAGCGTCAGTTCGTAATCATCCGCCAACGCCCAGCGCATCTGGGTGCGGATCTCTTCGTCGTCATCGACGATCAATACGGCGGGCTTCATCCGATGAATCGTTCAGGGGTAAAACCATGCTGATGCGGGTCCCTTGCCCCGGCTGGCTCTGCACTTCCATCCGGCCGCCGTGAGCATCGACGATCAGCTTGCAGTGGTAAAGGCCAATCCCGGTGCCGGTCTGCTTGGTGGTTTGGAATGGCCGAAACAATTGCCGCTCCAAAAAGTCCGCGGTCATGCCACAACCCCGGTCTTCGACGCTCAACCGGGCGGAGCCGTTGTCAGTCGTCGTGCGAATGATGATGGGTTGTCCATCCGCCGAGGCCTGGTGGGCGTTCACGATCAGATTGGTGAGCACCCGTTCAAGCTGCGCGCGATCCATCCGGACTGGTCCGGCGGGCTGAAAATCAGCCTGCAAGTCGAGGCCCCGCTCGCGGGCCAGTTGCTCGGCGTGCGGGCGCAAGTCCGCCAGATCACCGGGGCGTGGCTCCACCACCAGTTTGCGGCGCAGCGCGGACAGCGACTCGATCGTCTGGTTGATGCGCTCGACGCTCTTGCGGATCGAGCGGAGGGCGTCCTCGCGAAACTCCGGGTTGTCGAAGTGCCGGGGCAGGTTCTGCAGCATCAGCGACAGGCTGGAGGCCGTGTTCTTCAGGTCGTGAACAAAGAACGTGGACATGCTCTGAAAAGCTTCCATCTCGCGCGCCTCGAGCAAGCGCCGGGACAACCGGATGGCCCGGAGCAAACCGGCGGCCTGCGCGGCCACGATCTGGAGCAGTTCCTTGTCCTCGCTCGTGAAGGGGATGCCGCTGATCCGGTCGCCCACCACCATGACTCCAAAGGAATCGCCGCCGCTCGTCAGCGGCACCGCCAGCCGCGCGCCGCCGTTGGGAAAAACGCGGGGCTGCAACTGAAGCAGGGAGGAAGTGAGCGGCGTGCTCTCCACATCCAGATTGGTCGTCTGCGTCAAGCTGCCCACGGATTTGATGACCGCCGGCCAGTCCTCCGTTTTTTCCCGGACGGCGGCGGCGGATAGTTGGTCTGGATCGAGCGTCGTGCCGGCGAGTTGCAGTTCCGGGCGGCCTTCCTCCAATACCCACACGGAAACGGACAACGCACCGAGCGTCTGCGACACCCACCTGGCCAGCGCGGCACAGGCGGCCGGCTCCGTGGCATGGCCGGCGGTGGCGGTGGTGAAACCGTTCCACACCTGCCGATAGTCGTAATGCGGCCGCCGGAAATGCCGGTTCAACCAGGCATGCGAGCGTTCCCGGAGTTGATCGGACATCAACCCCAGCGCGAGCAATACGAGCGCGAAAAAGACGATAAGGGCGTTGAACTGAAAATCGAAACCCGAGGCGCTGCCCAGCCAGTTGGCCAGCTTGGCCAGCAGTCCCACCACCACCAGATAAGCGCCCACGACCATCACGACCACCGACCGGTGCAGCGCGGTCTGTGAAGGATAAATATCAATCGAGAAACCACCCGTTCGGGAGAGCGAGATGGCCACCAAGATACAGGCCACAATCAGGGCCACACTGTTGAGCAGGCTCATGTGCTCGATGACTTCCCGGAAAAGCAGCGCCTGGCTGGCCGTGTAAACCCGCGCACCGAACAGCGCTCCCAGCCCCAGAATGACAAACTTCAACCGCCAGCGCTGCGTGCCCACGGAGGAGCGAAAAGTTTGTTCCAGGTTCATCAGCACGAGCACCGCCGTGATGACCAGCGCGAACTGAATGGCCTGCGCGGCCCAGCCCAGTTCAAGGCTCCAGAAAGCCGCCTCCGTGGCCTCCAAAGTTGCGGTCAACAACGACCGGCTGCCCAGGGCGAGCAGCACTGGCGGCAGAATGGCGAGCCCCAGCAAGGCGTTGCGCCAGCGCGTGAGATATTCCGCATAATTGCCCCGGGAGTAAACCAGACTGAAGGCCACCCACACCACGGGCAACAGGGATAGCGGCACGAAGCGCAGACGCTGCCAGTAGAGCATTTCTCCGAGCAGTTCCTGACGAAAGGACAGGAACTTCAACGCCGCCTCCGCCCCCAACAGCAACATGCCGACGGCGAACAGGCGACCCGCCAGCGAACTGCGTGCCCGCAAGAGCACGGCCAGGGCGGCGGCTCCGGCGACGAGCGCGGCGGCGAGCGAAATGAATTTGAGGATCGGCACGCTTGCCGCCGGACTCTACGGGAAACGGGCGGGCCGGCAAGCGCGGCGAATTCCGATTCATATCAGGCGTCCACCGGGTTCTCCGGCTCCGGCGGCGGGGGGGGGGCGCCGGCACTTTTCACCACGTCGCCCAGCACCTTGCAGAAGTCATCGAGTCCGGTCGCCGGGACGATGATGCTGTCGCGGCGTCCACCCACATCCTCGGTGATCCGCAGGAAACGGCCGCGCGGGTTTTCCTTGAGCGTGAACTGGAACGACTTGCGCTCGATCTGAATCCGCTCGGAGCAGATTACGGTTTCGTTGACGGGCGGACGGCGTTGCTCGAACTCCCGGTTGCCATAGGTGCGAGGTTTTCCAAACATGATCGGGTGCTCCGCTGCGCCCCCATGGGCGCTCTGGTTCATGGTTCACAGTCAATCGTTCGGCACGATTGTCAACTGCGGAACTTGGACCCGAAACGCGACTGGGAGTTCAATCCCGTCACCTGCCAGAGATAAATCATGATGCCCGCCAGCGTCAGGTAGTTGAGGAACTGGGTGACGCCGTTCCAGGCGTTGTAGCCCCGCGTCGCCTGCTGGACCTCCTGCGGCGTGCTGCGCTGATGGTAGCGCGTGACATGCAGTTGCTCGAGCCGGGGTTGCAGCCAGAAATTTCCCAGCAGCGTCAGGCACAACAGGGCCGCCAGCAGAAACAGATGAAACCGCGAAAGCGGCCGCCCGAGATAGACGCATTCCGCCACCAGGTGCAGCAACGCAATGCCGGCGCACCAGAGATTGAGCTGAAAATGCTTCTCCAGCGCGCCTTGCGCGAGCCAGCCGCTGAACTTCCAGGTCAACACGGAAAGCGCCTCCGGGCTGGAAAACAGCGGGGCGATCAGGAAGTTGAAGAAGATCGCCGAGCCCAACCACACGGCGGCATTCATCACGCCCACAATCCGCAGGAAGCCGATCACGCCGCGAACGTTATCGAGAACTCGCGCGGAATGCCAACTTGGAAATGCGGACGCGACTCGAAACAAGCGGTGCATCGGGTGATGAGTTATTCACGCCGCATCCACAACCGCTGGTGAACAACTCGCGTGCTCCCGCCTCGACAAGCCCGCTCCCGCACCCAAGATTCTCCCGCGATGTCCGGCCATTCCGAATTCGTCCATCTCCATCTCCACACGGAGTATTCGCTGCTCGATGGTGCCTGCCGCCTCGACCGGCTCATGGAGCGCGCCCGCGAACTGCGCTTCCCGGCGATGGCCCTCACCGATCACGGCGTGCTGTTCGGCGCGATCGAGTTTTATCAGGCGGCGATGAAGGCCGGCATCAAGCCGATCATCGGCTGCGAGGTGTACGTCGCCCCCGGTTCACGGCTGGAAAAGAAAGCGCAGGAACACGCCAGCGGCCGCGACAAGTATCATCACCTCGTCCTGCTCGCGAAGGACGAGACTGGCTACCAGAACCTTGTCCGCCTGGTCACCGACGCCCATCTCGAGGGCATGTATTACAAGCCGCGCATCGACAAGGAACTGCTCGCCGCGCACAAGGACGGCTTGATCGCGCTGTCCGGCTGCCTGGCCAGCGAAGTGCCGTCGTTGATCAACCAGGGCAAAATCAAGGAGGCGCGCGACACGATCGACTGGTTCAAGCAGACGCTCGGGCCGGAGAGCTATTACCTCGAACTTCAGAACCACGGCATTGCGGACCAGATCAATGTCAACAAGCACCTGATCCCTTGGTCGCGCGAGTTCGGCCTCAAGCTGGTCGGTACGAATGACGTGCATTACGTGAAGCGCGAGCACTCACACGCGCACGACTGCCTGATCTGCCTCGGCACGCAGACCACGCTCGAATCGCCGAACCGGATGCGCTACCAGCCCGAGCAGTTCTACCTGCGCTCGCAGGAGGAGATGGAAGCGCTCTTCGCCGAGGTCCCCGAAGCCACACGCAACACGCTCGAAGTCGCCGAACAATGCGGGCTCGAGATCAAGTTCGGCGATCTGAACTACCCCGTGTTCGATCCGCCGGAGCACTTCACCCGTGAAGGTTACCTGCGCAAGCTGCTCGCCGAGGGTTTGTTCAAACGCTACACGCTGCATGCCCGGGTCGAAGGCGAGGAGTTCATCGTGGAAGGGATCAACGATGCCCGGCGCCTGCCCAAGTTCGAGAAGGAACCCGGCTCCACGCCGCCCAACGACCTCAACGACCCCGAAGTCGCGGCCGCCGTGA
>CAYXDZ010000056.1:0-13043 GCA_964463815.1 uncultured Verrucomicrobiota bacterium
TTCACCGCGCCGGCCGGACCGAAGTCGCTCAGGTGCGTCCATTGTTTGAGATCAGGCGAGCCGTAGAAGCTGACCTTGCGCTCGGTCGGGAGGGTGACGGTCATCACCCACCGCTTCGTCGCCGCGTGCCACATCACTTTGGGATCGCGGAAGTCAGGCTTGCCGACATCGAGCACGGGGTTGCCGGCGTACTTCGTCCATGTGCGGCCACGGTCGGTGCTATAAGCGATGTGCTGGTTCTGCAACGGTTTCTCCGTGTAGTGACCGGTGTAGATCGCGACAAGCGGTGGCTGGCCGTCTTTGCCAAAACCGCTCGTATTCTGCCAGTCCACCACCGCGCTGCCGGAGAAGATCATCACGCCATTCTCCTCGTAGAGCGCGACGGGCAGGTGTTCCCAATGCACGAGGTCCGGGCTGACGGCGTGGCCCCAACTCATGTGGCCCCATTTGTCGCCGAACGGATTGTATTGGTAAAAGAGATGATACTCGCCGTCGTAATACACCATGCCGTTCGGATCGTTCATCCAGTTGGTGGCCGGGGTGAAATGGAACTGCGGGCGAAACGGTTCGTTGTAGGTGGTGTAGGTGGCGGCGGTGGCCGCCAGCGAGAGGAGACCCAGCAACCAGGCGTGGGCGATGCCGCGTACGATACGAAACAGGGGGTAAGTGGTTTGCATGATTGGAAAAAGCAGATCGCGGGTTGTTGGTCAGGTGATGCCGAGTCGTTTCTGCATTTGCTCCAGCGGCACGCCCTTGGTTTCGGGCACCATGAACTTCACCCAGATGAGTTGCAGGACCATCATGCCGCAGAAGAACGCGAACACGGTGCCCGGCGCGAAGGCGCTGACCATCTTGGGGAAGAAGGTGGTGAGCAGGGCGGCGAAAATCCAGTGCGTGAAGCTGCCGAGCGCCTGGCCTTCCGCGCGGTGCCGGTTCGGGAAAATTTCCGAGATCAGCACCCAGATCACCGCCCCCTGGCCAACCGCGTGCGCGGCGATGAAGGCGAAGATGCACAAGAGCACCATGTTTCCTCCCATGCCGGAAGCTTCCGCCGCGGTCGATAGCGCGGAGCGGGCGAGGTTCTCCACCGCTTGCGGCGCGGCATCGGTCGGTATGGCAACTGTACCCGATTGATAACGGGGATCAGACGAGGCTTCTGACAAGGCGGTTATTGCCACGGAAAACCGGGCTTCAACCTCTGCCCGATCAGGCAGTTCCGGTGATTGCAGCTTTTGGGAAACGCCCACCACCTCCCACGCGCTCGCAGCCACTTTGAATTGGGGTGCCCAGTGAAAGAACGCGGCGGCGCACAAGCCAAGCGAAAGAATATATCCGAAGGAACCGATATAAAGCAGCGAGCGCCGGCCTATGCGGTCAATCAGCCACAAGCCGACAAACGTGAAGATCAAATTGGTGATGCCAATGCCGATGGACTGACGCAGCGCCTCCTCCGGCCCCGAGCCCGCCAACCCAAAAATCCGGGGCGCAAAGTAGAGAATCGCGTTGATGCCGGAGAGCTGGTTGAAGAAGGCGATCAGAAACGCGAGCAGGATCGGGATGCGCAGCCCGCGCGTCCAAAACTTGCCGGCCGAGGCCGGGCTTTCCGACGCCGCCTGGATTCGTTCCGCCAGCGCGGTGATTTCCCCGGCGGTCGATTCGGGGCGGATGAGTTGCAGCACCTTCATGCCCGCCGCTTGGTCCCCTTTGCGGACGATCAGCCAGCGCGGACTTTCCGGGATGCGGAAACACAGCACGGTGAAGAGCAGCGCGGGGATGGCCTCCACGCCGAGCATCCAGCGCCAGGCCACCGTCGAATCCGCGACGCGGCCGATCACATAGTTTGACAGGAAGGCGACCAGAATGCCGAAGACGATGTTGAACTGGAACATGCCCGCCAGCCGGCCGCGTTTGTCCGGCGGGGCGATCTCCGCGATGTAGAGCGGCGCGGCCACCGTCGAGATGCCCACGCCCAGGCCGCCGATGAAACGCGCAACGATGAACGAATACACATCCGTGGCAAGCGCCGACCAGATGGCCGAGACGAGGTAGAGGATGCCGATCCAGAGCAGCGTGGCGCGGCGACCAAAGCGGTCGGTCGGCCAGCCCCCGATCAGCGATCCCACCACGGTGCCGTAGAGCGCCGAAGCCATGGCCACTCCGTGCATCCCCTTGTTCAATCCCCACAGCGCTTCAATCGTCTGTTCGGCCCCCGAGATGACGACGGTGTCAAAGCCGAAGAGGAATCCCGCCAGGGCGGAGGTGATGGACCAGAAGAACAACCGGGTATTCATAAGTGGTTTGACAGGCGCGGTCGGTGAACGGGAGAAGGTGTGCGCCACTCGGCGGAACTTTGGAATTGAATTGAGCAAGGCATTGAAGAAAAGCTGTCATGACAGATTTGAGAAATGGTCATGACTGAGACTCACCGAAACCGCCGACATTCCTTTTCCCCCGAGTGCGATCAGGGAATTCGCCGCCAAGCAGGTCGCCTTTCCGGCCAGCAATCTCCGCACGGCGATGAGCGCCCATGAAAAACACCCCCAAGCATCGTGAAATCTCGCGCCGCCTGCTCGCGGAGATAACCGCCGGCCGTTATCCCGCTGGCGGCCGGTTACCGAGCGAGGCGCAACTGGTGAAGGAATATCAGGTGTCGCGCCCGACGGTGGGCCGGGCATTGCTCGATTTGCAACGGGAAGGACTGATCGAGCGCCGGGCTGGTTCGGGCACCTACGTGTGCGAGCGACGGGAGCGGCTGAGTGGCGGCCGGCCGTTGGGCTTGTTGATTCCGGGGCTGGGCACCACGGAAATTTTTGAGTTGATCAGCGGCGAACTGGCGGGCCTGGCGCGGGCGCACGACCGGGTGCTGCTGTGGGGCGGCTCCATTCATCCCCGGCAGGACCAGGTGCTCAGCGCCGATCAAGCGCTAAGGGTCTGCGACCAGTTTATCCAAGGCGGAGTGAACGGCGTGTTTTTCGCCCCGTTTGAACTCACCGGGGGCAAGGAAGAGACCAGCCGGCGGATCGCGGACACCTTTCGCGATGCGGGCGTTTCGGTGATCCTTCTCGATCGCGATCTGGTACCGTTCCCGCAGCGCAGCGAATTTGACCTGGTCGGACTCGACAACCTGGCCGGCGGTTATCTGCTCGCCGAACACCTGATCAAACTGGGCTGCGAGCGCATCGCGTTTGTCCTCCGGCCACTTTCCGCGCCCACCGTGGATGCGCGGGTGGCCGGTGTGCGCGAGGCCATTCTCCGCCATGGCCTGGAGCTGGCCCGGGACTGGGTGCAGGCGGGCGATCCGGAGGAATTGAAATTTGTCCGCCGCCTGGCGGCCGGCCGGCGCTGGGATGCGCTGGTCTGTGCGAACGACCACACGGCGGCCCTGCTGATCCGCAACCTCGAAGCGGCGGGCGCGCGGGTGCCGCAGGATGTGCGAGTGGCCGGCTTCGATGACGCCAAGTTTGCGACGCTGGTCAGCGTGCCGTTGACGACGGTGCGCCAGCCCTGCCGCGACATCGCACACGCGGCGTTTCGCGCCATGCTGGAGCGCATTGCCGAGCCGACGCTGCCGGGACGAAACATCCTGTTGCGTCCGCAGTTGGTCGTGCGCGAGTCGTGCGGCGTTTACCTGTCGCGCTTGGGTACGTGAAAATTGCTCACAACGGCCAGAAGTAAAGCAGGGCCGGAACACTGATCGCGATGACGAGGATTTCCAACGGCAGCCCCAGCCGCCAGTAATCGCCGAAACGGAAACCGCCCGGCCCGAGGATCAGCGTGTTGTTCTGGTGGCCGATGGGTGTGAGAAAGGCGCACGACGCGCCGATGGCCACGGCCATGAGGAACGAATCCGGCCGGGCGTCGAGCTGGAGGGCCGCACTGATCGCGATGGGACACATCACGGCGGCGGTGGCGGCGTTGTTCATGAAGTCGGAGAGCGTCATGGTCACCACGAGCATCAGGGTCAAGGCGACGACGGGATGTCCCTGCGACACGTTTTCCAGCAGCACGCGCGCAATGAGGTCGGCCGCGCCCGTGGAGGCCATCGCCTCCGCCACCGGGATCAGGGCGGCCAGCAGTACGATCACCGACCAGTCCACCGCTTCATAAACGTTGCGCGGCGACACGATGCGGAAGGCCATGCTTGCGAGCACGCCGGCGGCAAACGTGATGGCAGCGGGCAGCAAACCAAACGCCGCTGCGGCGACGGCCGCTCCCATGATGACGGTGGCGATGATCGCCTGCCGCGGGGCCGGCAGCCGCAGTGCGCGTTCCGCCAGGGGCACGCAGCCAAACTCATTGGCAAAACTCATGACCGCCTCGGGTGGTCCCTGCATCAACAGCACGTCACCGGCGCGGATGCGCTCCGAACGCAACCGCCGGATCGAGCGCCGGCCCTGGCGGGACAGCGCGAGCAGATTGATGCCGAAGCGGGAGCGTAATTGAATGTCCGTGGCCGAGCGGCCCACCACGCCCGCGTCCGGTCGCACGGCCAGCTCGATCAGCGCAATCTCGTCGGTCTCGGTCTTCTTCTTCGGCGCTTCCCCGGCGGGGTCGGGGGCTTCACCGGCCTCCGGCACGGGGGCCGCAGCCTTGCCGGCGGGGCTCTTTTCAACGGGCTTCACCGGCACGTCCTCGACGAGCTTCAAGCCCAGTTTGGACAACGCGCCCGCGAGTGACTCCGGTTCCGCCTCAATTACCAGGATGTCGCCCGCGCGCAGGATGCGGCCGGCGCTGGGTGCCGACATGCGGAATTCATTGCGCACCAGGCCGACCACCTGGGCGTCGGCTGCCTCCAGTTCCTGGCCGATCTGGCGCAAGGTCTTGCCCGCCGCCTTGCTGTCCTCGGCGATGCGCGCCTCGGTGAGATAGGCTCCGGTGTCGAAGCCTTCCGCGCCCGCCCGTTCCCGGGCCGGGACCAGCCGCCAGCCGATCAGCGCGACAAACAACACGCCGCCCGCCGCCACCGCCAGGCCGACGGGGGTGAAGTCGAACATGCTGAAACCGCCCGCGCCAATTCCCGCGCGGAAGCCCGAGACGATGAGGTTCGGGGGCGTGCCAATCAGGGTGGTCATGCCGCCGAGGATCGAGCCAAAAGCCAGGGGCATGAGCACGCGGCCGGGCGGCAGCCCCTGGCGGGACGCAATTTGTATGGCCACCGGCATGAGCAACGCGAGGGCGCCCACGTTGTTCATAAACGCGGACAGCAACGCGCCCAACCCGGTCAGCGCGGCGATGGTGAGCGTTTGTCCCGCTGATTTCGGGAGCAGCCGCTGCGTGACGGCGTCGATTGCGCCTGTCGTCTGCAAACCACGGCTCAACACGAGTACGCATGCCACGGTGATCACCGCCGGATGCCCAAACCCCGCAAATGCGTCCGCGCTCGGCACCAACCCCGCGAACACACACGCCAGCAACGCGCCAAGCGCCACCATGTCGTGCCGCCACCGGCCCCACATGAACATTCCGACCGCCGCCACAAGGATCAGCAGGATGAAGGCTTGGGGATGAGTCATGGGGAAACGGTGATCGTAAGCTTGGGGGCCGGCTCAGCCGTGCCTTTTGTTTGGGCAGCCTAGAGGGAACGAAAGCAGCGGGACAAGTCCGGCCTGTGGGAATTCTTGGCTTCGGCGGCCGCATGGCTTCAGGCACCTCGAAAAGCGATCTCGGCGGGAATGGCGGTTTTCGGCCACCATGCGGTTGTGCGCGGAAGCACCAAATCCCGTGGCGCACCGCCGCTGATGTGCTCGCCCGGCGATGCTTCCAATGCGGCGAGGCCGTGGACACGCGCGACTTCTTCAATCGGCGGTAACTCGTGAGCCGCGCCGTTGCGGTCAGCCGCCCCGGTTCAGCGCCGGTGACTTTAATACCAGCAGCTTCTCCACCTGCATATCCCCCATGGTGTAAGGGATGCCGCCGATGCCGTGGCCGGATTGCTTCAAACCCGCGAACGGCATCCAGTCCACGCGAAACGCGGTGTGCTGGTTGACCATCACCGCCGCGGCTTCGAGCCGGTCATAGGCGCGCAGCGCGACGTCGAGCCGCTGCGTGAAAACCGCCGCTTGGAAGGCGAAGGGGCTGTCGTTCGCGCGCGTCAAAGCCTCATCTAAATCGTCGTAAGGATAAACGCATACCACCGGACCAAAAATTTCCTCGCTGGTCACCCGCGCGGTGGCGGGCGGGTTGAACAACACGGTGCCGGCGTAGCCCTGCCGGCCGACGCGTTCCCCGCCACAGAGCATTTCCGCGCCGCCAGCGACCGCCTCGCGCACCCATTCGTCCACCCGGTCAACTTCCCGGGCGCGGATGAGCGGACCGACTTCGGTGGTCGCCTCGGCCGGATCACCGATCTTTAGCGCGCGGGCGGATTGCGCGAGCGCTTCGCCGAGTTTCCTTGCAATGCTTCGCTCCGCGTAGATGCGCTGAGTGGACACGCACACCTGACCGGCGTGATAGAACGACGCCTTGGCCAGAAGTGGGACAATGACATCGAGTTCGGCGTCAGCTGCGACGATGGCGGGCGCGGTGCCGCCGTGTTCGAGGGCGCAGCGCGTGCCGGGGGCGAGGCGGGAACGCAGCTTCCAACCCACTTTCGCGCTGCCGATGAAGCTGAGAAACGCCACGCGCGGATCGGTGGCGAGCCGTTCCGCCAGTTCGTTCTCGGCGAGCGGCAGCGCCTGGCCCCACGCGGCGGGCAGTCCGGCCTCGTGCAACAAATGGACAAAACGCAGACAGGAGAGCGGGGTTTCCAGGGCCGGCTTGACGATGAACGGACATCCCACCGCCACGGCTGGCGCGACCTGATGCACGATGAGGTTGAGCGGGTGGTTGAAGGCGCTGATCGCCACCACCGGGCCGACGGGATAATGCCGCGTCACGGCGAGGTGCCCGGTGGACGCGGCGTTCAGGTTCATCGGTACTTCCCGCCCATGCTGCGTGCGCAGGTGTTCGACGCACGACTTCATGCCATCGAGGGCGCGCGCGACTTCGACCCGCGAATCGGTCAGCGGTTTACCGCCTTCGCGCGCGGCCTGTAGCGCCAGTCCTTCCGCCTCGTCGCGCATCCGGGCGGCGGCCTTTTCGAGGATCGCAATGCGGCGTTCGGCGGTCAGCCATTGTGCGCGGTCAGCGAAGACGTGCGCGGCGTTGGCGAGCGCTTGTTCGACGGACGCAGGTCCGCCCACTTCCACGCGGGCGATGAGGGCATCGTCAAAGGGCGCCCGAACTTCATGGCTTCCGGCGGCGTCCGCTCCGGGCACCAGGAGAGGAAGGGTTTCGGTTTTCATGCCGTGAGGGCCGGCGCGGGGATGATGCCTGCCGTGCGTTCAGCGAGTGACTTCGAGAGCAGCCGATCGTTCACCGAGTAATCTACGGGAACATCGATCAGATGCACGCCGCCGGCCGCAAGGCAGTCGCGCAGCAGCGGCGCAAGATCTGCCGTGGCTTCGATCCGATGGCCAGAGGCGCCGTAGGCCTGCGCCAGTGTTCGGAAGCAGGGGTTTTTGAAATCAAGGCCGAAGTCGCCCAGCTTCATCGCTGCCTGCTTCCACTTTACCATGCCGTAGGCGCTGTCGTTGAGGATCACCACCACAAGGTCAAGTTTGAGGCGGACGGCGGTCTCGAGTTCCTGGTCGTTCATCAGAAAACCGCCGTCACCGCACACCGCCACCACCGGCCGGTCGGGATGCACGATTCGCGCGGCCATGGCCACGGGCAGTCCCGCGCCCATCGTGGCGAGCGCGTTGTCGAGCAGCACGGTGTTCGGCCCGGCGGCGCGGTAGCCGCGCGCGAACCACAGTTTGTAAATTCCGTTGTCGAGTGCGACGATCCCCTCCGGCGGCAGCACGGCCCGCACATCGGCGACGAGCCGTGGCGGCCGCACCGGAAAATGATCATCTTCCGCGCCGGCAAGCAGGTCTTCGTTCAACGCCCGGCGCACCGGTTCGAACGGCGCGAAATCCCAGGCCGGCGTGGGCATCAGTCCGTCACCCAGCCGGGCGAGGGAATCGGCAATGTCCCCCACCAGCTCGGTTTGTGGATGATAAATCGAGTCCACTTCCGCCGCCGTGTAATGAAGGTGGATGACCTGCGTGGCGTCGCCGGCGGTCATGAGATACGGCGGTTTTTCGACGGCGTCGTGGCCGACGTTGACGATGACATCCGCCGCCGTGAGCGCGCGATGCGGAAAGTCGTCCGACGACAACGCCGCGTTGCCCAGCCACAGTTCATGACGTTCATCCACCACGCCCTTGCCCATCTGCGTGGTGACAAAGGGCAGGCGGTGTGTGTCGATCAAGTGGCGCAACGCCGCCGCGGTGCGCGTGCGGTTCGCCCCCGCGCCGACGACCAGCACCGGCCGGCGGGCGGCCCGCAGCAGAGCGACGGCGGCCTCCATCGCCTTGGCCTCCGCGACGGGTCGGCGCGGATCAATCGCTGGCAGCGGTTGAAAGGCGGACGCGTCCTCCTCCGCGACATCCTCCGGCAGCTCCAGGTGCGCAACACCGGGCCGCTCGGTGGCCGCGAGTCGAAACGCCTCGCGCACGGCCGCCGGGATCAGCGCGGCGCTGACAAGCTGCCGCGAATCCTGCGTGAGCGGCTCGAACAGGCGCACCACATCCACAATTTGAAAACGGCCCTGCTTGCTCTTCCGGATGGGTTTCTGGCCGGTGAGCATCACCATCGGCATGGCTCCGAGCTGCGCGAAGGCGGCGGCGGTGGCAAGATTCGTCGCGCCCGGGCCGAGCGTGGCCAGCACGACGCCGGGCCGCCCGGTGAGCCGGCCATAGGTCGCGGCCATGAACCCGGCCGTCTGTTCGTGGCGCGTGGTGATGAAGCGGATGCGCGAGGTGCGCAGCGCCTCGAGGAAGGCAAGGTTCTCCTCGCCGGGCATGCCGAAGATCATCTCGACTCCTTCGGCTTCGAGACAGCGGACCAGCAAGGTGGCGGCATTCATGCGCGGATTAAGTGTTCAAAGTGAAACCTGATAGGCCGGTCGGGCGGCGTCATTTGAATTTGTCCATCGCGCGTCGGCACGCGTCGGAGAAGCTGTTCCACGCTTCGTCGCAGCCGTCCTTGAGGGTTTCCCAGGCGTCGTCGCCGGCTTCGGAAAGCTCCTTGAGACGGGCGCGGGCGGCGGCGAGCTTGGCTTCGGCCGCCTCGATCTCCTGGCCGGCGGCGAGTTTCCCGTCGGCCACGGCCTGCTTCGCCCGCGCCTTCAACTGCGCGAGTTTGGCTTCCTGTTCCTCGATCTGGGCGGCCATTTTTTCGCGATAAGCATCTTTAGCAATCATACGAGTCCTTTCGCTGAGGTTGTACGCGTTGTTTTGTGACGACGCAGGGAGGAGTTTAACAGAGGTGGCCGGCAGCGCGAAGTCGCTTTTTGGGAAAAGTGCGGGGGCGCGGCGCACCGGCTCACTGGAGCCGGCGATAGAGCCACGCCCGCGTGCCGTCGGCGAGTTCCTGTTCGGAGCGTTCGTAGCGGACGCCCAGGCGTTCGTAACGGTCGAGCCGGCGCAGTTCATCCGCGGTCACCTCGAACACCAGGCCCGAAGTCTCCTCGCCCGGCGCGGGCACCACATTGCGTCGTCCGTCCCGGCGGTGATCCGGGAGGACGGCGGGTTGCGCCCCGGTGCCGCGCCCGAGGACCGCGCGGCGCACCGCGGCGGAGCGCAGGGTGCCGTGGGCGAAAACGCGATGTGCGCGGGTTTCATCGATGGCCGGCAGGCCCGGCGATGGTTGATGGCCGAAGGGGCTGAGCAAGGTCCACCAGAGCCAGCCGGCGAGCAGCAGCGTGGCCAGCGCGCCCCCGGCGGACAGCCAGGCGAACGCGCGCCACATTCGTGAGCCGGCGCCCGGCGTGGTGGCCGGGCCGGCGCGACGTTGTGCGGCGGCCTGCGCGAGCGCGCCAAAGAGCCGCTGTTGGTCACGCATGGCGGGCAGGTATTCGGGATGCCACTGCACGCCGAGCACCCAGGTGTGGCCGGGGTGCTCGATGGCCTGGATCACCCCGGCCTCGTCGCGCGCGGTGCAGACGATTCCCTTCCCCAGCCGGTTCACGGCCTGCCGGTGCAGGCTGTTCACCAGCGCGTGGTCACCGAGCAGGGCGTGCAGGCGCGAGCCGGGCTCGATCTTCACCCGCTTGCGCGGGGCGACGGTGCCGAGGTTGCCGGCCTCGCCATAGAATCCCGACAACTCGGGGTGCAACGTGCCGCCGCATTGAATGTTCAGAAACTGCGCGCCCCGGCAGATGCCGAGCACGGGTCGATCCGCGGCCAGCGCCGCGCGCAGACAGTGTTCCTCGAAGCGGTCGCGGTCGCGGTCCACCCCGCGGGCGCTGAGCGAAAAGCAGCGGCGCAGCAGCAGCAGCAACGGGGCGAGCAGCCAGGACAGGATGCGGTCCCGTCCCCGGCTGTTCCGGGGCGGTTCATCGGCCGCCGCCGCCGCCGGGGCCGGGCCGTAGAGCGCGGGATCGACATCCGCGCCGCCGCCCAGGATAAGCCCGTCCCATGACGGGAGGGGCTGGCCGTCCTGGAAGCGGCCCGGACGCAGGCGGATCGCCCGGCCGCCCGCCCGCGCGACGGCCAGCCAGGTGCAAATCCACGCCGGAAAGCCGCCGCGATCCGGTCCGGTGACGCCGATGCGCGGCCGGGGTTTCACGTGGGTTTGATCCAGTTGACCAGCCGCTCGAAGGGGGCGCGCAGAGCCGCCAGTGTTTCCGGCAGCGCGGCGCGGAGGGCGGCTTCGTCCGCGGCCAGATCCTCGACGCGCATCCACACGTTCCACTCGCGGGTGATGCTCCAGTCCGCCTCGTCAATCCGGCAGTTGGGCAGGCGGTAATGGAGCGTCGGACGGCGGTTGATTTTCTCGTCCGGCAAACGCCGGTTCACGCGTTCCTCGTCAAGCCAGGCGAGGACGGGCAGCAGGTCGAGCGGGCGGTTGCGGGTGGCGTTCGCATCGAGGTAGTCGTCGATGAACGTCCCGGTGTCGGGCGCGTAGCCGGGATCAAGCACGCGCCCGACGTATTCCTTGGGAAACGCGTCGATGAACGGGCTGAACGCACGGGTGGCGTCCACGGCGTGTGCGATCTTGAGCTCGTCATACCGGCAGAGAAACGCCCGGAGGTAGCGCAGCACCGTGGCGGCGTCCGCACGGGGCAGTTCCGGGTTGAGGTGCAGGCCAAAGGCGTTGAGCCAGGACGCGCCCGTGCCCGCGGCCACCGGGCGGAAGGTGGCGCAGAGGGCGTCCAACTCGGGCAGTCGCGCGATCTCGACCGGCGAGAAGACGATCTCGAAGGGCACGAACCGGCGTGCCTCGGTGGCCAGGAGCGTTTCGATGGTGTCGCCCAGGTCGGGTTGGATGAGGTCCAGGCCCAGTTGGTCCAGGAACCCTTTGACCTTGAGCTCGCGGAAGAGCAGGGCGTCCAGCTCCACGCCGATGTCGCCCACCCGGGTGTCGCGCAGCTTCGCCTCGTAGTTGCTGATCCGCTCGATGGTTCCCCCGGCCTCGCGCTGGAGGCGGCGGGTGATGGCGTCCAGATCCAGCCCGCCGAACTCGAGCTCGATCCCCACCCGCCGGGGCTGGCCGGTCCCATTGACCGCCGGTTCCGGCAGGCGGGGCAAGTTTCGCCCGCTTGGTCGTGGCGCGGAAGATTTCATGTGATCGGTTTCCGGGGCAGGGCACCTGTCGGCCTAAAGGCGAAAGCCCAGGCTGGTGCCGAGGATGTGGGCGTGCGTCCAATCCTCCGCCCCCGGGTCGAGCGGAGCAGGTAAAAGACCCGCCAGTCGGTCGCTTCACCGAGGCGGACATTCAAACCCAGCGGCACGAGCCGGTTTTCGGAAAGCTCCCGCCGGTCGAAGTCGTAAAACACTTCATCGCTGGCGTACACCCCACGCAACGGCCGCCAGCCGGGCGTGGCCACGGTGAGCTGCACGCGGTGGCGCGTGCGCTCGTTCAAACCGCTGACGCCTTGGTTGGCGCGGAGTTCCAGGCGGTTGCGCAGGCTCAGGGTGATGCCCTCACCGATACGCCAGCGCGGGGTGAGCTGGATTTCGCCGCGATGCTGGTACCGCCATTCGCCGTCGGCGTTCTTGGCTTCGGTGTAGTGGTAGGCCAGGCCCGCGCGCAGCCACGGCCGCAGTTCGGTG
Source organism: uncultured Verrucomicrobiota bacterium (assembly GCA_964463815.1). Taxonomy (GTDB): domain Bacteria; phylum Verrucomicrobiota; class Verrucomicrobiia; order Limisphaerales; family RI-55; genus RI-55. The sequence goes on from CAYXDZ010000056.1 coordinate 12,141, forward strand.
GCTGCGGCCTGCCCGATGCGCCAGAGGGCGAAGTCCGAGCTGTCATCCACCAGCCGGATATGCGCCGCCGAGGTCAGCCGCACGGCGGGCGTATCCAGCCAGCGGAGCGAGACCGAGTGCCAGGATTGAAAATCGTCACCCGCCGGGGCCGGCGTGGCGGCACCACCCGCCACGAGGCACGCCACCGCGATCCGGCCGGCGGCCCATGGTGCCCGGAGCCGGCCGTTCATTTGGTTGGGTTCGGGGCCGGGATTCACGGGCGTGATGCAACTTTCAAGTTGGCGGTCACATGCACGACGCCGTCGGTCTCCAGCGCCAGCACGATGGCCCGGGCCAGATGTTCCTCCGTGGGCACCGTGCCGTCGAGCGTGACCCGCCCCGCGGTCGTGCTGACTCCGATGGCCCACGAAGACAATTCCGAATCGGCGGCCAACCGGGCCTTGACCGTCGCGGTGGTGGCGGCATCCACGGTGGCATCAGCCGCCTGCTCGACCAGTTCACGGGACTGGCGACGCACCACGCGGCCAGTACGCGCGAGTTCCTCCTGAATTTGATCGGGGCGGAGGTTCAGGGCCTCGGCCTTGGCCTTGAGCGCTTGGGAAGCGCGGAACAGGGCCTCGCCGGCGGCATCCACCGCGCGGGTGGCCTCCTCGCGGAAACGTTCGTTCTCCGGCGAGGGCCGCTGCCATTGTTTGCTGGCGAACCAGCCGAGGGTGGCGCCCAGCACCAGGCCGAGCGCGAATCCGTTGAAGAAAGTTCTCATGGGGTAGGTTGGTTAAGTTCGTTTTGGTCAGGGTGATTGACCGGGATGTGTAGGATGTGTTTTTGGCAAAGGCTGGCCGGGAAGCAAACACCGGTTGACCGCAGTTGCGGGGGCGGCGCGACCAGCGAGGAGAATCTCAG